>DGQS01000199.1 GCA_002389785.1 Bacteroidetes bacterium UBA4408 | reverse complement strand
ATGTAAAAAATTCTTATACGGACTTGTATATGGAAATTAAAAATGAAAATGGAAGATCAATTATGAAAAGAAAATTAAAAACTGACCAAGAAATTGATCTGCGAAATTTTAGAAAAGGAATTTATACCATCCAAATTAACAATAGTGCGTTTAAAAGTTCTACCATTTTCGTTAAAAAATAAGTTATCTTTAACAATTGAATAGTAAGTTTGTTAACGAAAATGAATCTAAAATTCAGCCAAGAGTTTTCTATACTCCTAATTTTTATTGTTTTAGGACAATTGTTGGTGTTGCAATCGAATGCGATTGCAGGTTGCGGACCTATATTGGGCAACCCGGTAATTACAAAAACCAATGCCACCTGCAACAATAACGACGGAAGTTTATTGGTTGATATTACAACACTTGGTGGCACCGCTCCTTACCAATTGAGTTTGAACGGACAAACCAACACCTCCGGAAATTTTCAATTTTTAGGAGCCGGAAAATACCTTTTGCGGGTCACCGATAATGCAAACTGTAGCGATAGTTTGTTTGTTACCATTGCATCAATTGGCCATATTACTTCACCATCTATTAACACCTTTTCGCCCAGTACTTGCAATGGAATAGATGGAAAAATTATAGTCGCAAATACTACCGGTACCGGTCCGTTTACCTATGCTTTATCAAATGGTACCACCAATTCTACCGGAAATTTTTCCTCAGTAGCGATTGGTACTTATTCCATGATAATTACCGACGGGGCCGGATGTACGTTTAAAGCCGATGGTTTAACAGTAAAAAATCAGGTTTTTTCAGGAGGCAGTTGCAATGCCGGCGATGATGCCACCATATTTGAAGGCGAAAGTGCATATATCAATGGGGTTGGAGAAGGGGTAGTTTCCTGGGAGCCGCCAAATTATATATCTGACACCACCTCAGCGAATCCTACAGCTACACCTCCTGCCGGAATTCATAAATATACTATTCGTGTTTTTAATGCTTCCACTTGCACCGAATGTACCGATGAAGTTATTATTACCGTCATACCTGAAATTACCATTCCAAATACATTTACACCCAATGGCGATGGCGACAATGATTTGTGGGAGATTAACGGTTTGTCAACATTTGACGAATGTGAGTTATGGATTTATACACGATGGGGCCAAAGGGTGTTTCATCAAAATGGATACGAAAAAGGAACCGAGTGGAATGGCACCTATAATGGCTTGTCGCTTCCAGCAGCTACTTATTATTATGTAATAGACATTAAGAAAAAAGATGCTGAAGGAAAACCAAAAAAATATGCCGGTTCAATTACCATAATTAAATAATATGCAAAGACTGTTTGGCTTTCTTTTTATTTTCAGCATTTCTATCGGGTTATCTATCCAGGCAAATGCGCAACAGTTGGCGCAATATACGATGTATACATTTAATCATTTTGGAATTAATCCTGCAGCACCAGGTGATCCAAAATGCATGGCAGCAAAAATTGGTTATCGCAATCAGTGGGTCGGATTTGAAGGCAATCCTGTGTCGGAGTTTTTGAGTATTCAAGCCGCTATTCCGCGACGAAACAGAAATTTCCGAAAAGGCTATTCAAGTACCGGATTATATCTCGAAAACGATCAAACAGGGCCAACTCGATATACCGGTTTCTATCTAAATTATGCCTATCACCGAACGATGGTGAAAGAAACCTATTTATCGGTTGGACTCTTTGCCGGTACTATGATGTATAATTACGATAAAAATGCGGTAATCACTGCTTCACAAACCGACAATGCCATTACAGCTTCGAAAACAAAATTTATTTTTCCGGATATAAACCCAGGTATATGGATTCACAACGATAATGCCTATGCCGGATTATCAATTAAAAATGTGATTGGAAATTCACTTACAAAAGTGTACGGTATTAACAGCAAGCTTACGCGTCATTTTTATTTAAATGCCGGTTATCGATGGTTGTCGCAAGACAAATCGTTTTCGTTGATACCATCAATTATGCTAAAATACAGTCCTTACAGTGCACCCGGAGTTGATTTTAATTTTTTATACGACTACTACGACAAGTTTGATTTAGGTGTTTCCTATCGTTTAATTGATGGTGCTTCGGCCATGTTTAGAATTAAAATGGGGAAATTTATTTACTTGAGTTATGCTTACGATTACAACACTTCTAAAATTAAAATTGCCAGCAATAATACCCACGAAGTAATGCTGCATTTTAAATTGTGTAAATCGAAAGAAGGGATTGATAAACCACGTGAAATTTGCCCAGCTTATCAATAGCAGCAGCTTGATTTCTATTTTCCTAACCAGTTTTTAAAATCGGCGGCTCGTTCACGAGAAATCACTATTTCGTGTTCCTGTCCAGGTTGAACACTTGCGTTTAACTTTCCATTAAAGCTTGGTGTTACCTTACTTATTGAATCAATAGAAACTAAAAAGCTTCTATTGGCTCTAAAAAACAAAGCAGGGTTTAAACTCTTTTCCAGCGAATCCATTGTGAAGTCGATTAACGCACGTTGGTTTTGTTTTGTTTTTGCAAATACTACCTTTTCTTCGGCGTAGAAATAGGCAATTTCATTGAGCATAAGTGGATAATAAGCATCTCCTTTTCGAACCAAAAAACGGTCTCTGAAATTTTTACGTGACGAAAGAATCTCAGCAACTATCGTTTTTAATTTTTCATTTTCATTCTTTGCGGCAGCATTAAATTTATTTAGTGCTCGCTCGAGCAGATTTCGCTCAATGGGTTTTAGTAAATAATCGATACTGTTTACTGTGAATGCTTTTATCGCATATTCATCAAATGCAGTGGTAAAAATAACGGGTGCATGAATCGTAACGTGTTCAAAAATTTCGAAACTTAATCCATCCGCCAACTGTATATCCATAAAAAACAAATCGGGGTGAGGATTTTGTAAGCACCAATTAACGGTCTCTTCAACACTTTCAAAATGTGCCAATAGATTGGCATGCGGAACTATGTCGCTAATTAATTTATGCAATCTTCGAGCTGCAGCTACTTCATCTTCAACTATAACTATGTTCATTTACAATAATGGTAATAGCACTTTAAAATAAGTTTCAGTTTGTTCAATCTGTGGTTCAATTTGTGAAAGATAGGAATATCGTTTCAGTATGTTAGGTAATCCTAATCCATTATTTTGTTCAAAATTATTTTTGAGTTGCAAGTTGTTTTTTACAACCACAAATTGTTCATTTTCGATATAGATGTCAATATGGAGCGGTTTATCGGCTGATACCACATTGTGTTTGATGGCATTTTCAATTAGCATTTGCAGTGCAAGCGGAGCAACTGATTTTTTTAAATACTTTTCCTCAAGTTGTATGTCTATTTTCAAGTTAGTTTCGAAACGATAGCGCAATAAAAAAATATAAGATTCGGTAAATTCCAGCTCGGTTTTTAATTCTACCGATTCCTTGTCTTTGCTTTGCAATACATAACGATATACTTGCGAAAGCTGCGCTACAAAACGAACAGCCAGGTCAGGATTTTCTTCAATGAGTGCCGTAAGTGTATTTAAACTATTGAATAAAAAATGTGGATTAACCTGGTTTTTTAGTGTTTCAAATTGCGCACTAATTTGCTGACGTTTCAATTCCTCACCTTGTACCAACGCCTCTTTCCATTTTCCAAAATAATAGGTTCCTTCATAAATTGCAATTACCAAAAAGGTAAGAATTAAGCTTAGTTGCGACATAAATACACGGTCTTCATTACACAATGGAAACTGTGGAAACACGTGCATCAGGCTAAAATAAATGAGGTTACTCGCACACAACGAAAATAATGTACTGGCAATTAATTGCCATATTATTCGCTGCAACACATCGCGATAATCGGAGAATTTATTTCGTAATAAAATTACAATATACCGATTTCCTTGCCAAAGTATAAAGGTTGAAAAAACAGAAACTAGTGCATTTGTCACTACAATTCCAAGGTTGGAAGTAGCTTCCCTCTTGTCGAATAATAGCGTAACCAACAATCCCATTAACGGAATGAAAATTATTCTTGCCCATTTATCTTTTGGCTTTTCTATTTGCTGCATGTATTGCTTATTAAAACAATATCCGGTATTGTGGAATTACGAATAAACCCATTTGGTACTCCGTACGCAACTCTCTATTTTGCGCATCGTAAGTGCGCTGAAATATATTTTTTGAATTGGTAATATTTTGTACATCTATTGAAAATTCTTGAGTAATTCTACGCCCATTCAGTTTATATGAAATTTTAATATCCGTTCGAAAATAATCTTTCAACTCAGTATCGTATGCTTTGTTTTCAATATAAACGGCACTACCCTGAGCATTTGAAGCATCCAAGTCGATAGGTACTTCGCGTTTACCGCCAGCATAGGTTACTTTCCCGTCGATACAAATAACCGATTTTTTAGAAATGGCAAATTCTTTTCCGCCAAGTGCGTTTATTGTATAGTTACCATTAAAGGCGGTATTCCTTTCTATTGCATCACTTCCTTTGTACTTACTATCAAACAAGGATGCGGTAAGCAAATAATAATATCCTTTACTAAAGAATTTTTCAAGTGTTAATTCTACTCCAACATTTGTACCGGTTCCTTTATTTACCAAACTATCAATGGATGGATTGTTAAAATCGGCACCGGCATTCACCACCGAATAATAACTCGAATTTTGAGTAACCGGAATATCATACAAATACTGGTAATATGCTTCGGCTTTTATTCGCATACTTTTAGTAAAAGCATTATCATAACCCACAACCAACTGGTTGCTGCGCGATAAATCTAATTGTTTGTTGGTGAGTATGCGTTGGTTGGTAGCGGGCAAGTACGTTTCATCAAAATAGGTAAATATTGTTTGCATTTGACTGTGCATACCGGCCCCAACATTGATGGATTGGCCTTCCTTGAATTCCCATTTTACACCCAATCGTGGTTCAATTGCATAACTTGAATTTATGGATAATAGTTGATAATGTAAGCCCATATTTCCGGTTAACTTATCTGAAAATTTGTGCAACCATTGTGTGTATGCCTGATATAAAAATCCATCGCCACTGCTATTACGCAATCGTTGATATACCGGCGAATCGAATACACTGTCCTTAAGTGAGTACATTAACCTGTCGATATATACGCCACTCTTCAAAGTGTTTTTTGCATTGAATTTTTTCACCAAAACGTAATTCATACTAAGTTTGGTATTTTCAGATGTATTTCCATAATATGCAACCGGAGTCCTATCGAAAGTACTTAAGGAATCTTGTTTTATTTTAGTTGAAAAGCCTGAAGCAGATAAATTAAATTTACCATAAGTGTTAGTTGAAAAAGAATACACATGTTGTAGTCCTACTACACCCATGTTCGATCCAAAGTAGGTATCGGTTCCTGAAGTACTGTAAAAATCTTTTGCAGTGCTGTCTTTTTTACTGTCTAAAAATTCAATGTAGCTTAAACCCCCTACTCCAAAGATGCTGAATTTACCTGCCTTGGCAGTAGGTAAGTCAAATTTAAAAGAGATGTCTTGATACTGAGGAACTGCTGCACCGGTTCCAAAATTAGCACCCATGGCTTGAAACACTGCGAGCGATGAATAGCGGTAATTAATAAGATAAGATGCTTTGCTTTTTTTTGAAAAAGGTCCTTCAATACCACCTTCAAATCCGGTAAAACCAAGTTGAAACATGTGCTCGTGTTTTTCGTTATTTCCTGAACGCATGCGCAAATCAAAAACACCTGCAAGTGCATTTCCATATTCAGCAGGAAATGCGCCTGTCATAAAATCGGAGTTATCCAACACATTGTTATTTAAAATTCCCACCGGTCCTCCGGTTGAACCCAGCGAACCAAAATGATTGGGGTTCGGTATATCAATACCGTTCAACCTCCACAATACACCTTGCGGGGAATTTCCACGAATAATAATATCGTTTCGTGAATCGTTTGCCCCGCTTACCCCGGCATAATTTGCAGCCATGCGAGCAGGATCATTACGGCTTCCTGCATAGCGACTTGTTTCTTCAATGGTAAACGAACGCGCACTAACCGTTGCCATTTCATTAATAGCTTTGGTTTTTTCTTGTTGGGCAGTTATTACCACTTCTTTTCCTTGAATTACCGATTCTTCCATTTCAATGCTAACAACCGTTTCCTTGCCACTCGAAACCATTACCTGAACTACCCGTTCGCGATATCCCACATAAGTAAACTTTAAGCTTTGACGCCCTACAGGAATTTTTTCAAGTCGAAAATTTCCATCTGCGTCGCTGGCACTTCCTTTAAATTCTGAACTCGCTAAAACTGTAACACTAACTCCAATTAAGGGAGCCTTTGATTGGTTGTCGATAATTGTTCCACGAATCGTTTGAGTTGGCTCTTGGGCAAATGCAAAACACGCTAGTAAGAATGTTAAAAAAGTCAGGTTTCGTTTTTTCATCGTAATTATTTTTTTGCCAAAATTGACTAATGAAACTTCAATAAATAAGTGTTTTCAGATGAAGTGTAGATTTTCTTTACTGAAATGTAATTTATTGGCTTGACGATACAAAATCTTGTTAGTAAGGTTCATGCTCTTGTTAATAAATTGCTAAACAAAATGATTTACTGGCTTTAAATACAACATTCTAAAAGTTATATTTACCATACTTAAAATCTTAAAATACCCAATTTTAAACAATCGAAATCCCTTATTAATTAATCCAATAAACTTATGAAAAAAATCTATTTAGTACTACTTGGCCTTTTCTTATTAAACAATGTAATGGCCAATAAAACCCAACAAATTTTTACAGAAGTTGAAGAGAGCGCTGTAAAGTCTATTCCTCAAATTAAAGCCTCAAAATATAAAACCATGAAGGTCGATCTTTCAATGGCCAAAAACTATTTACAAAGCATACCGAAAGAGTTTACTGCTGCTTCTATTCAAAACATTCATTTATTGCAACTACCAATGCCAGATGGCACATGGGCCGATTTTGATATGGAAGAGTCGCCAATGATGGAAGCGGGTTTAGCTGCTCAGTTCCCAACTTATAAAACATACACGGGAAAGGGTATTACTGACCCATCGGCTTATTTAAAATTAAGCATTACCGATAAAGGGTTGCATGCAATGATCTTGTCTGCAAAAGGTACAATCTACATCGATCCTTACAACAATCAAACTACCAATTTAGTAATGGTTTATGATAAAAAAGACTTTGACCGCAATGGTAAAGTAATGAATTGTTTGGTTGGAGATGCAAGTACAAATTCTTTAGAGTTGGAAGGTGTTTTTAAAAATGAAAATACCCCCACACCAGAAATGATGTTTGGCGATTGCCAGCGTCGTGACTTTAGACTTGCGATGGCTGCAACTGGTGAATATACCACATTTCATGGCGGAACTGTTCCCTTGGCATTAGCTGCAATTGTAGTATCTGTAAATAGAATTAACGGTGTATATGAAAAAGAATTTGGAGTACACTTAAATCTTGTGGCAAACAATAGTTTAATTATTTACACAAACGGTGCAACCGATCCCTACACCAATAACAGCGGTAGCACCATGTTAAATGAAAATCAAAGTAATTTAACAACCGTAATTGGCAGTGCCAACTATGATGTAGGGCATGTGTTTAGTACCGGTGGAGGAGGAATTGCACAACTAAATTCTCCTTGTAGTGCTACCGGTAAAGCGAGAGGTGTAACCGGTAGTGGAGCTCCTGTAGGTGATCCATTTGATATAGATTATGTAGCACATGAAATGGGGCATCAATTTGGAGGAAATCACACTCAAAACAACAATTGCAACCGTGCACTTGCAGTGGAAACAGGAAGTGGAGTAACCATTATGGGTTATGCAGGTATTTGCGCTCCAGACGTTGCAGCTCACAGCATCGATAACTTTCATTCTTCCAACTTAATTGAAATAACAAACTTTCTAGCTTCAGCAAATGCAGGATGTAGAACTTTGGTTTCTGTTCCAAATAATTCACCCGCGATTTCTTCATCATCCGGAAATAATACTATACCTAAAAGCACACCTTTTGCATTAACTTGCACTGCTAGCGATGCTGATGGAGATGTGATGACTTACAATTGGGAACAATTCGACAATCAGGTTAGCACTCAACCACCCCTTGCAACTAGCACAGGTGGACCAAATTTCAGATGCTTTAGTTCAACTTTAAGTCCTACCTGGTATTTTCCAACAATTTCGAGCATTAGTACAAATACCAGTGATTCTTGGCAAGTACTACCAAGTGTTGCGAGGACGATGAATTTTAGATTAACTGTGCGCGATAACCATTCAGGAAACGGATGTACTGCATCTGCAACAAGTACTATCACGGTTGATGGTACAGCAGGACCGTTTGTGGTTTCAAGTCCGAGTAATACAGGAATATCTTATCCGGCATTAAGTACACAAACCATTACCTGGAGTGTAGCGGGCACCAATGTAGCACCTGTAAATTGCAGTAATGTAGATATATTGTTGAGTACTGATGGAGGTTTAACTTACCCAACCACATTATTAAGTAATACTCCTAATGATGGCAGTGAGAGTGTTACAATTCCAAATTCACAAAGTACAACAGCCAGAGTTATGGTAAAAGCAAATGGAAATGTTTTCTTTGATATTTCCAATAACAATTTTACCATTACAGCACCTGTAATCTTTACTATAACTGCCGGTGCCAACGCAAACGGTTCTATTTCACCAAGTGGTGCAGTATCGGTAGCTTCCGGAGCTAATCAAACTTTTACGATTAGCCCAAATCCTTGTTTTCAAATTGCTTCGGTTTTAGTTGATGGCGTTAACAACCCAGCTGCAGTGAGTAGCGGAACTTTTACCTTTACAAATGTTACAGCTGCACATACAATACAAGCAAGCTTCTCTCCAATTACCTATGCAATTTCTGCAAGTGCTTCTTCAAATGGTAGCATCTCTCCTTCCGGCACAAGCAATGTAAATTGTGGTTCAAATCAAACTTACACTATTACTCCTACGCTAGGTTTTAATGTATTAGATGTGCTGGTTGATGGAATTTCAATTGGTGCAGTTACTTCACATACATTTACTAATGTAACTGCTCCGCATACAATTAGTGCAACATTTGTTGCGCAAGTGCTAAACTTTACCATTACAGCTTCTGCCGGTGCAAATGGCAGTATTTCGCCAAGTGGAGCAGTGAATGTAACCGGTGGAGCTAATCAAACATTTTTAATAACTCCCAATTCATGTTATGCTATTTTGGATGTAAGTGTGGATGGAATTTCGCAAGGACCTCTTTCTTCTTATACCTTTACAAATGTTACTGCATCCCATACCATTTCAGCTACTTTTACTCAACTCACCTATACAATATTAGCCATTGCCGGCGCTAATGGTTCAATTAGTCCAGCAGGCAGCT
>DGQS01000067.1 GCA_002389785.1 Bacteroidetes bacterium UBA4408 | reverse complement strand
CGGGCTGACGAATCACGGAATATCAGCACAGCAGAAAGCCCTGACCGTTATGGGCAAGCTTAACGACCACTCTAACAGAAATGAGGTTACTTACAACTAAAATATCAGGAAACGAAATTCGACAACAAACAGTTGACGAAGCAACTTCATTAAATAGTCCCAACGAAGTAATTCAGTCTTGGGTAGACAATTTTATTCTAGTAAAAGAAAATTCAACTACCAAAGGTTTACGCAATCCTCAAATCGGAGCAATTTATTCTATTTTATCTCATTGGACTCATACATCAGATGTTGGAACGGTTGTTCTTCCAACAGGAACAGGAAAAACGGAAACAATGTTATCAGTTCTTGTTTCAGAGCAACTTGAGAAACTTTTAGTAATAGTTCCTACTGACCCACTAAGAAGTCAAATAGCAAATAAGTTTTTGACACTTGGGCTATTGGGGGAATTAGGAATTGTAAATGAATCAACCATTTTACCTGTTGTTGGAACTATAAAAAAAAGCTTTAGTGATGAATCTGAACTTAGTCAGTTTTTAAATAGCTGTAATGTTATTGTTGCAACAGCAAGCATAATTTCCAAAATGATACCCGCCTTCGTAGCTGAATTAAATAATAAAGTAACACACATATTTATTGATGAAGCACATCATACAGAGGCAACTTCTTGGAACCGACTAAGAGAAAATTTTTCGAGTAAAAAAGTTATTCAATTTACTGCAACGCCTTTCAGAAATGATAACAAAAAAATTGGTGGCAAAATAATATACAACTACCCATTAAAAAAAGCACAGTTAGAAGGATATTTTAAACCAATAAATTTCAAAAAGATATATGAGTATTCTACTTCTAACAAGGACAGAGCATTAGCAGAGAAAGGAATTGAACAGTTACGATTAGACAAACAAACATTTCAGCATATCCTGCTTGCACGAGTTGGTACGAAAGATAGAGCAGATTCTGTATTCGAAATTTACAATCAATATTCACCCGAATTTCGAGTTGTAAAAATCCACTCAGGAATGGGGGTTAGAGAAAAAAGAGACATTCAAACACGAATTGTAAATCGTGAAGTGGATGTTATTGTGTGTGTGGATATGTTGGGTGAAGGCTTTGACCTGCCCAATTTAAAAATTGCAGTCTTTCACGATATCAGACAGAGCCTTCCTATTACACTTCAATTCATTGGTAGATTTACAAGAACTAGATATGACGAAGAACTTGGAAATGCAACCATCATAGCAAATCTTGCCGATTTAGAAGTTAGTGATGAACTGGATGCGTTGTATGCAAGAGACCCTGATTGGAATTCAATTTTACCGCTACTTAGTGAAAATAGAACCCAAAGGGAAATTGACATTTACAACTTCATTCAAGGGTTTCGTGATACCGAAGATTTCCCAGTAACAGTTCAAAGTATTAAACCAGCTTTAAGTACAGTAGTTTTTAAGAATAATACTGATTCTTGGTTTCCCACCAATTATCTAAAAGGTTTTGCAAATCCTGAATCGTACGAATTTATTAGGCATAACTACAATCCTGATGAAAAGATTTTAGTTATAGTTACAGTAAAAAAACTTCAAGCTGATTGGATTAACAACGAGAATATTACTGACTTACTTTGGAATTATTATGTGATTTATTGGGATACTCAAAGAAATCTACTTTTTATCCATAGTTCTGACAATTCTAGCTTACACATTGACTTGGCTAAATCAATTATAAGTGATAGTGCTGAACTAATTACTGGTGATAATGGTGGAAAGATTTTTAGAGTGTTAAGTGGAATAAACAGATTCAAACTACAAAACGTTGGACTGACTGAAATAATCGGAAAATTTATTCGCTTTGTAATGAGAGTTGGCTCTGACATTGAACAAGCATTAACGCAGGCATCTATAAACAGAGCAAAAAAAGCAATGATTTTTGGTGCAGGCTTTGAAAATGGAGAAGAAGTTTCAATAGGTTGTTCTTATAAAGGTCGCATTTGGAGTAGGCGAAAAAATGATATTCCTACATTAATTAAATGGTTTAATCACGTTGGAAGTAAGATTGTAGATGAGAATATTGACGCAGAGGAAGTTCTAAAAGGAGCACTGGTCGCTAAACCTTTATCAGAAAGACCGAACATAGTTCCTTATCTTATTGATTGGAATGAAAACGTTTACAAACAGAGCGAAACAAGATATGTTTTTACAATAGATGGTATCAATTATGAGCTTTACAATATAAACCTAGTTTTAGTAAACCCTTCAGTGAATGGCAACATAAGAATTGGCATAGAGTTCAATGGAAATAATGTTCTTGAATTTGAACAAGAGTTCTACATCGACATAAATAATAATCCAACATTTAGGTTCAATAAAGTAAATAATTTGCAGAATGCAACTGTTACAATAGGCACTAAAACATTAGAGCTGGAAAACTATTTCTACTCTGAAACGCCTTCCATATGGTTTGCAAATGGTGACTACTTAGAAGGGAACAATTACTATGAATTAAAAAGTATTCTTCAACCTTTTACTGCAAATGAGATTGAAACTTGGGACTGGACTGGCGTTGATTTAAGTGCTGAATCACAAAAGTATAACCCGAAAATTACAAATTCAATTCAATTCAAAGTTATTCAACAACTCAAGCAACTCCCCTATGACATTATTTTTGATGACGACGGTTCAGGTGAAATAGCGGATGTTGTTACTTTAAAAATTGAAGATGATAAAATAAATGTTGCATTATATCACTTGAAATACGCTATTGATGGGGTTGCCAGCCGACAAATAAAGAATCTTTATGAAGTTTGTGGACAAGCACAAAAGTCAATTAATTGGAGATTTAAAAAAGGGAAAGAATTTTTAGAGCATTTATTAAGGAGGGAATCTTTGAGAACTAGCAGAAATCAAGATTCACGATTTGAATTAGGAGACGAACAAAAACTAATTGAAATATTGGACTTGGTAAATAATAAAATTCCTCTTGAATTTGAAATTTATATTGTTCAACCTGGTATTTCAAAACAGAATATATCGGAACAACAATTGACTTTACTCGGTGTTGCAGAAACATATTTAATGGACAGAGCATTAACAAAATTGAAAGTAATTGGAAGTTCCTAAGAAAGCCTGCCCATAACATTGGGTTTGCTGCTATGCTGGCTGACGAATAAATTCTCATCTTTTTGTTCGCTATCAGCTTCGGTTCGGGCTTAACTTTTTCTACTCAGCATTTGTTGTTAACTTCAACTTCAGTTTTTCAATCGGCTTCAGTTGCCGGGCAGACACAGCAACAATTCCAGCCCTGCGGCAAGCCTCGAACGTTAGTGGCAAGGCTAAGAGACACCCTACTCATTAACAAGACGACTTGAAATTTCAGAAATTACTGCAACTTTATCCCGTTTGACACTTTTGACAAATTTCATATCAACGGCAGACCTGTTATCATACTTAGCAGACCACATAATGAATTCAACTAAGACAGGAACTAAATCAATTCCTTTCTGAGTAAGTTTATACATAATTTTTTGCTTATGACTTGGGTCGCTTGACTTACTGATAATTCCATTGCTTTCTAATAGTGACAACCTATCTGAAAGAATATTTGTGGCAATTCCTTCTTCCGACATCAGAAATTCACCATAAAAGTGTTTTTCCTTAAACATTAAATCTCTAACAATCAGAAAAGTCCACTTATCACCAAAAATTTCTAACGCAAAATTTATCGGACAGTCCGACTTTCTTTTTAGCTGTTTCATAACACAAAAATAAAAAATAAAATAACTACTTGCAAATTTAAAGTAGTTTTCTATCTTTGCAATTCACAATTAAAAAACTAAGCAAATGACAAATGCACTTAATTGGTTTGAAATCCCAGTAACTGATTTTGACAGAGCAAAAAAATTTTATGAAACTCTCTATGGTGGAGAAATTATGGAAATGCCGTTTCCAGGTGGAAGATATGGAATGCTTCCTGCTGATATGATGAATGGTGGTATTGGAGGCGGATTAGCACAAGGCACCGGGTTTGAACCATCAGAAAAAGGAACTATTGTCTACTTGAATGGTGGAGACGATCTGAGTGTTCCACTTTCAAGAATTGAACAAGCAGGCGGTAAAATTATAATGCCAAAAACATCTATAGGAC
>DGQS01000007.1 GCA_002389785.1 Bacteroidetes bacterium UBA4408 | reverse complement strand
GAACTTTTTCAGCGATACTCGACAAGCGTGTAGTATCGGCAACCGGAGCTGACACAATTTTATGGGCAGCTTTATTGGCGAAGGCTGATAGTTTGGTCAATGCCGGTATGGGTGCATATTATTCACCTATCTACGGTGCTGCCGGTTCAAACGTGCAAGGATCTAAGTGTATTGTTTGGAACGGAGACGATGCAGTTTCTTTACAAAAAAACAATTCCGGAACCTGGTCAAATATTGATATTTTTGGTAAAATAGGTGAACGTCCTACTAATGGAAATGGTACATTTAGTCCAACCGGTGGATGGACAGATACTTCACCTTTCGCAACAGGTATTGGTGCATATTTATCAAAAGACAAAACCTTGTTGCGTAATTTTTCTGTTCAACAAGGAGTTTCAACTAACCCTGCATTATTTGATGCCTTGGCTGAGTGGGATTCGGTTTTTGTAAACAGCTTTAGCAATTTAGGATATCATGAGTGTTTATGTACTGTGGGTTTAAAAGAACTTAAAAATGGTGCAAAAGCCAGCATTTATCCTAACCCTGCTAATACCGGAACTGTATACGTACGAACAGCAGAAGCTATAGAGTCTATTCAATTGATTAATACTTTGGGTGAAGTTGTATTTAGTGATAATGTGAACAGCCTGAATAAAACTTATACACTTTCAACTCAAAATTTTTCAAAAGGCATTTATACTGTTTCCATCTTATTGAAGAATGGATACAAAACTGCCAACAAAGTTGCAATTCAGTAATTGATAGTTATTAACTAAAAAAAGCTAATGGATATTTCGTTCCCATTAGCTTTTTTTTAGAAGTAAACTTAGTAGTAAACAAATTGAATTCAGTATATTCGGGGTTTAACGAAGTAAGCTGCTCAAAGCAATAAAAGGCAGTCAATCAGTATAGAAAAAACAAAGGCTACAAAGACAAAAAATAGCGTATGAAAAAATTTACATTTTTATTATTTTCATTAGCCATCAGCCTACTTACAATGGCTCAAAAAACTGAAGTATCGGGAATTGTAAAAGATCCTGATGGGGAAACAGTAATTGGAGCAAGCGTGGTTTTGGAAAATGGAAAAGGTACTGTTACAGATATTAACGGTGCTTACAAATTAGAGGCTGAACCGGGCGATCATACACTAACAATCTCATTTATTGGATTTGAAACCATTGTTAAAAAGGTAAAGGTTGAAAATAAATCAGTTAGTGTGAATGTAGGCATGTCTACAAAAAAGGCGCGGGAAATAAAAGAATATGAGGTAGTTTCGAATGTGGCGAAACAACGTGAAACCCCGGTGGCATTTTCCAATATTAATCGTCTTCAGTTGCGTGAGGAATTAGCTACGCGTGATATTACTGCAGTTATGAATTCAGCTCCCGGAGTGTATGCAACAGAAGGAGGCGGTGGAGCAGGTGATTCAAGAATTACTGTTCGTGGATTTGATCAACGAAACATTGCAGTTATGTTGGATGGCGTTCCGTTAAATGATATGGAAAATGGTCAAGTATACTTTAGTAACTTATTTTTTCCGATTGAATCGGTACAACTGCAACGCGGATTGGGAGCTTCAAAATTAGCAGTTGCGTCAGTAGGTGGAACTATGAATATGATTACTTCAGGAATTGATCCAAAATTTGGAGGTAGTATTGGTCAGAGTTATGGGAGTGGTAATTCAATGGTAACTAAGGTTCGAATAAATTCGGGTTACATAAAAGATAAGTTTGGTGTTGTTGCTCTTTTTGCCCGACGAAAAGAAGATGGTGTAGCAGATCAAACATGGGCAGACATCTGGAGCTATTTTATTAAATTTCAATACCGTGCCGAAAAACATTTGTTTTCACTAAGTGCCAGTGGTGCACCTCAAAAACATGGGCAGCGAAGTACCAAATTAGGGATTGCCGAATTAGACAGAGACGTTGCTATAGAACAAGGTATTAATGTGGATTCAGTATATGGAGCATCTGTTACGGGAACCAAAGATAGAGGTGTTAGGTATAATAAAAACTGGGGAACTTATTACGATAATCAAGGAAGAAAACAATATTTGAATGAACGAGTAAATGAGTATCATAAACCTTTGATAAATTTTACGCATTCATATAACATCAACGAGAAACTATACCTCTCGAATGTAGTATATTTATCCAAAGGTATGGGCGGGGGTACCGGATTGGTAGGTACTGCGCCAAATTATGATAATACCGGTCAATCCAATTTTCAAGCAATTTATAATTCCAACGATACCACCCATGATAAAATATATAGCACTGAATTAACAAAATCATCCACCTACATTCGGGAATCTTTTAATGATCATTTTTGGTATGGTTTAATTTCATCGTTAAAATACAATCCAACAGAAAAATTGTCCTTTTTAGGCGGTATCGATTTGCGCAATTACACTGGCGATCATTATCAAGAAGTATATGATTTAATTGGAGGAGATTATGCTGTTGACAAATCCAATATTAATCAGCCTAAAAGTGGTGTTGAAGGTGATCCTAACAATTCATACAGTATGAAAAGGAAAGGTGATAAAATTGGTTATGATTATAAAGGAAAAACCCAGTGGCAGGGATTGTTTTTACAAACAGAATATAAGGAAGAAAAATGGTCGGCTTTTATTACTTTTTCAGGATCAAAAACCAGCTATCAGCGAATTGATTACTACAGAAAAAAGGATGTTTTAATTGACAACAATTTTTATCCGCAAAGCATCGGATATGGAGAAACCCTGCTATATAACGGTACGAATGCTTTAATTGCACCTTACAACTCAACAATTACAACATCGAACGACACAACCTATGTTAAATCTCCGAATGGTACGCCCACTTACATTACGAATGCAAGTGCTTATACTATAGATTCACCCGAAGCTAGGGCTGCAACTACACAAAAAAGGTCGTTTAAAAATTTTACGCTTAAAGGAGGGTTAAATTATAATTTAAACAAACAAAACAACGTTTATGTAAATTTAGGATACCTCACTATAGCCCCTAAGTTAAATAATGTATTTGACTTTAATAACCGTGAATATTACGATTACAGAAGCAGTGAAGTTAAATCAGCAGAGTTGGGTTATGGATTAAATTTAAAAGTACTAGATGTAAAAATTAACTTATACTACACTTACTGGCTAAACCGTCCGGCAGATTTTTCACGTTCTACAACAAATTCGGCTGGTGAAACAGTAAGTTATCAAATAAACGGAATTGATCAGTTGCATAAGGGTATTGAAACTGAACTACACTACCAAATTATTCCCCAGGTTTTGTATTTAGATCTTGCTGCCAACTTGGGCGATTATCGCTATAAATCTGCCGATACGTTACAAATTTTCAATGAAGATGGTACGTTAAACGCCACCTTACCATACAGTGCAAAAAATGTACATGTTGGAAATGCAGCTCAAAACCAATTTTCGACAGCAATAAAATACAACCTAACTCGGGACTTATTTGTAAAGGCCCGATACACTTATTTCGCAAAAAATTATTCTAATTTTGATCCTGCCAATTTGAGTGGTGATAATGCGGATCGTGATTCATGGAGATTGCCCGATTATGAGATGCTGGATTTATTTGCAGGATTTCGTTTAAAAGGAAACAAAGATTTACACTATAGTTTCAATTTGGGAATCATCAACTTACTAAATTTAAAATACATTACGGATGCCGATAATGGTGCTCAGTTTGACGCTAATACTTCGCTAGTTTACATGGCATTGGGTAGAAGATTTACCGCTTCAGTTTTAATCGATTTTTAACAACCAATCATAAATACCAAAACAATGAAAAAGATACTTTTACTTCTTTCGGCATCGCTACTTTGCCTAACACAAGTTGATGCGCAAATTTCGGTTGCACGAACTGCACCTTTAAACTCTACTGTTACCATAACCGGACGAGTTCTAAATGGTTCAGAACTTGGCAGCATTCGATACATCGGAGATTCAACTGCTGCGATGGCGGCTTATGGTTCAAATTTGAGTTCGGTTTTACGTGGCGATAGTATTACCGTTACCGGAACCTTGACCGAGTACTATGGTTTATTTGAAATACAACCAGTTACTAGTTTTACGGTACATAGTAATGTAGGAACTCCAACTGCCCTAATTATTTCTCCAAGTCAAATTTCAGAAGCGTATGAGGGAGAATTAGTTCAATTCGACAATGCTTCGTTTTCGGCCGGTGGCGGTACTTTCGCAGGAAATAGTAATTATACCGTCACAAGCAATTCGCAAACTTTCACAGTACGAGTTGGAAATGGAAGTCCTTTAGTAGGCACATTAATCCCAACCGGAATTATTTCATTGCGCGGAATTATGTCGCAGTTTTGTCCACCAATTGGTTCCAGTGGTTGCACCACCGGCTATCAATTATTGCCACGCGATTTAAACGACATTATCGCCGCTAATGGCATCAGTGTTACTACGCAATTAATGGCATCTAATCTGAGTACTTCCGGTTTTCAAATTGATTGGTCGAGCAACATTACACCTACCGCTTCTTTTATTAAATACGGATTAACTAAGTCATTAGAATTAGGTGTTTTGCAAGGTAGTTTTAACGGTACTGCAAATACGGCAATTTTAACCGGTTTAACTGCAGGAACTATTTATTATGCGCAAGCTTTTTCAGTGAACGGCAACGACACGGCTTATTCAGGAGTGCGCGTATTTGGAACTGTTTCCAATTCATCCGGAGATATAAAAGTTTATTTTAACCGCAGTGTTGACACCTTGCAAGCGAATTCACCAACCAACCACGCAACCACACTTGCAAACTTAACTGACGATACATTAATAGCCTATTTCAATCGTGCGAAATACACCATTGACTTTACCATCTATAATTTTGACAACAACAATATTTCCAACATTTCGGCTGCTCTAAATGCTGCTTATAATAGAGGTGTTAAGATAAGAGGAATTTATGACGGCGCTGCCGGCAATCCGGGTATGAATAATTTGAATGCTGCGATAGGTAAAATAGCAAGTCCAACCTCTTCTACTTATGGAATTATGCACAATAAATTTGTAATTATTGATGCAAATTCAAGCAATGCTAATGATTGTATTTTGTGGACCGGTTCAGCCAACTGGACAGATAATCAAATCAACACCGACAATCAAAATGTTATTATTTTTCAAGACCAAACGTTGTGTCGTTCCTATGAACTTGAATTCGAAGAAATGTTTGGTGATACCGGATTGCTGCCAAATGCTTCAGCAGCTAAGTTTGGTCCGGACAAAACCGACAATACTGCTCATGAATTTATGATTGGAGGAAAACGTGTTGAACAATATTTTAGTCCTACCGATGGTGTAAATTCTCAAATTATTAAAGCAATTAATACAGCTAATAGTGATTTAGAAGTGGAAATAATGGTGATGACAAGAAACGATTTGGCATATGCCATCAGCAATAAAAGCCAAGCAGGTGTTAATTGCTATTACTTAACAAATGACTCAACTAGTAATTTAACTACCTGGCCAATTATTCGCAATGCACTTGGTGCGAAAGCTAAGGACTACAACCAAGGTGGAATATTGCATAGTAAATATTTAATTGTTGATGCAAGCAATGCTGCATCCGATCCTTTGGTATTAACCGGCTCTCATAATTGGAGCAATGGTGCAGATCAAAAAAATG
The DNA here is from genome assembly GCA_002389785.1 of Bacteroidetes bacterium UBA4408. Lineage (GTDB taxonomy): Bacteria > Bacteroidota > Bacteroidia > UBA4408 > UBA4408 > UBA4408. The sequence goes on along the minus strand of DGQS01000007.1, from coordinate 830 downwards.
ATGAAAACACGGTTGTAGTTCACGATGCAAATATTGCCAATAAATACTATCAAGAGTTTGTGAAACGCTTTAATTTAAATGGAGGTTTAGTTTTATCAACAGGAAACTTCCTTGTAAATGATTTAGCAATGCAAGTTTATCCAAATCCAACCAATGGAGTATTTGAACTACGTTTTAAATCGGATGAAACAATAAACAGTATGATTCAGTTATTTGATATAACCGGAAAAGAAGTTTATGTTGAAAAAATGACGGCTAAAAACGGGACGAATTTGCTTCAAATTAATGTTGGTGAATTTGCCAAAGGTATGTACATGCTTAAGTTAAGTTCGGGCAATGCCAGCACCATGCAAAAAATAATTATTGACTAATCTTTTGAGAAGAACTTACAGCGACATGAACACTAATGCTGCTATTTTAATTAATCAATTCAAAAACCGATGAATCAAATTCGAAATTCTGCTTTTTCATTGTTGATTTTGTTTGTAGGGATAAGTGCATGTAAAAAAGAAGACAAAGAGGCTCCTGAACTAATACTGAATGGTGGAGCTAGCATAACAGTTGGAATTAATACTAATTATACTGAACTGGGTGCTACTGCTACCGATAATGAAGATGGTGCTTTGGCTCCTTTAATTAGTGGAGATTTAGTAAATACAAACATTGCAAAAACCTACCGAATCATTTATTCGGTATCCGATAAGGCCGGTAATTCAAGTACTATTTACCGTTATGTAGTAGTAAAAAATGAAATCGAAAATTTAGCCGGTTTATACCATGCACGAAAACTTGGTTTTGATACCAGTGGTGCTGTTATTTTGGATTCATTA
>DGQS01000114.1 GCA_002389785.1 Bacteroidetes bacterium UBA4408 | reverse complement strand
TTTTTATCGGAGCAGGTTTTTAGTTAATTGAGTTTTAATTAACGGTAAACGTTAATGTTTCCGTTTGCTTTGAAATCTTGAATTTTATAAACATAAAAATATACTCCATTCTCAACTAGGTTACCATTTTTATCTTTTCCATCCCAGCAATTTTCAGAATTAGAGCTTTTAAAAATTTCTTTTCCCCAGCGATTGTAAACCCAAAGTTCTGAGCATTCATCCAACGATCCGTCTGCCTTGTAGTAGAAACAATCATTTACACCATCTCCGTTCGGAGTAATAACATTCGATAAGGAAATTTTCACATTGTCTTTTTGAGCAAGCACATCGTTTACAATACTAAATTCACTCTTGCAAAGATTCTGCGAAATTGCCGTCAATACTGTTGTGTAAATTTGTCCATAAGCAAATGTATGCTCTGGATTTTCTTCAGTAGAAGTTTGGTCATCGCCAAATTTCCATATATACGTTAGGTTTTCACCATTCGAAATTGCACTGGTGTTAGTATAAGCTGCTTTTAATCCATCGCAAGTTGGCGTATAAACGAAGCTGGCATTAGCGATTGGCAATGGAGTTACATCTATGTGCAATAAGGCACTATCAACACATCCAAATTGAGTAGTAACAATCACCTGATAGGTTATCGTATCCGAAGGTGAAGCCATTGGCTGATTGCTGTTTACATTACTTAATCCACTTGCAGGACTCCACAAATAAGTAGAACCGCCAGTAGCGGTAAGTTGAATACTATCAGTGCTGCAAACTCCCGCATTTCCACTTGTTACAATAACCGGCAACGGATTTACAGTGACAGTAATTGTATCTTGTTTTTGACAACCTGTGGCTGTTATTGTTTCAGTTAAAATGTACACGGTTGTTTGCGTTGGATTAGCAATTGGCTGAGAAGAAGTAATCGTATCCAAAGCCGTTACTGGACTCCACAAGTAGGTATTTCCTGCATTAGCAGCTCCTCCAATTTGAACCGATTTTCCGAAGCAAATTGCCTTATCAATTCCAGCATTTGCTGGCGGCAATGGATTCACATTTACCGTAACTGTGTCGCTGTTAAAACAACCGGTTGCTGTAATTGTTTCGGTTAAAATATAAGTAGTTGTAGCTGCCGGACTAGCTCCAGGGTTTGCATCCGTAGCATTAGTTAAACCGGCACTTGGTGTCCAACTATAGGTATTTCCACTTACTGCAGCTGCACCAATTGAAACCGTTTGCAACAAACAAATTGTTTGATCAGAAGTAACTGTCGCTAATGGCAATGGATTTACTGTAACCACCACCGAATCAACTTTAAAACATCCGGTTAATGTATTGGTTTCAGTTAGAGTGTAAGTAGTAGTTGTGGTGGGATGTGCAAATGGATTTGAAACCGATGTTGAACTCAAACCAATGGAAGGCGACCAAGAATAAGTATTCCCCAATACTGCTACATCTCCAATTTGAATACTGTCGCCAATACAAACTGGTACATCCGGTCCAGTCAAGGCAAGTGGCAAAGTAATTACCGTTACAGTTATTGTGTCGTGGTTTACACAAGTTGTCAAATTATTAGTAACAGTTAATACATAATCAGTGGTAGTAGCCGGACTTGCCATAGGCTGGCTGATATTTGGTAAACTTAATCCTGCTGCCGGACTCCAGCTAAAAGTTGAATTCACAGCAAATGGACTACCACCCAATTGTGTTGAATCGCCAAAGCAAATTGCTCTGTTTGCTCCTGCATTCAAAACAGGAAGTGGATTCACATTTACATTCATTGTGTCTTTATTTACACAACCATTCGTATCAGTAACGGTAACAATATAATTGGTGCTTACAGTTGGATGTGCCAAAGGATTTGCAACCGTTGCATTTACCAAGCTTGCAGCGGGTGTCCATGCATAGGTTGCTCCGGCAGGTCCGGTAGGTGCACCACCTATTGCAATCGTATCATTAATACACAATTGCAAATTGCTACCTGCGCTTACTATTGGCAAAGGATTCACATTTACAACCACTGTATCTCGGTTAATACAAGTAAATATATCGGTTACTTGAACGATATAAGTGGTTGTAGTCGCCGGTGAAGCACTGGGATTAGCAATCGTAGTTTGCGATAATCCGGTAGCAGGGCTCCAAACAAAACTTGAACCTGTTGGCCCGGTGGGCGTACCTCCAATGTTAACAGGACTACCTATACAAATTGTTTTATCGCTTCCAGCACTTGTGGTAGGCAATGGTTTTACTGTGATGGTTATCGAATCGGTTTTAAAGCAACCGGTGGCTGTAATCGTTTCGGTTAAAATATAAGTAGTGGTTACTACAGGATGAACTGTTGGGTTTGCATTTGTTGAAGTAAAGCCTGCTGGATTTGAAACCCAAGCATAAGTATTACCAATAACATCAGCAGCTCCAATTACAGTGCTGTCATTAATACATAAGTTTCGGCTTTGTCCAACAACAGCATCAGGTATTGGGTTCACAAAAACTATTACCGTGTCGGAACCATGACAGGTATCGTTAGTAACGGTTACAATGTAAGTTGTGGTGGTTGCAGGACTTGCTTTAGGATTACCTAATGTTGGATTATCCAAACCGGTAGCAGGAGTCCATAAAAAGGTTGATCCTACTGGGGCTGTTTGAATTCCACCAATGGTAACACTGTCTTTAAGACAAATTGTTCGGTTAAATCCTGCATCAACCGGAACAATTGGAAATACAAGTACTTCCATTGTATCAGTTAAATGACATCCGTTAGTATCGGTTACCAAAACAATATAATTGGTAGTTGAATCAGGATTAGCGGTCGGGTTTGCCAAAGTAGAATCGCTCAAATTATAATTTGGTGACCAAGCATAAGTTGAACCTCCCGATCCATTTAAAATAACATTATTTCCGGGGCTTGGACACAAAAATAAATCAGGTCCTGCACTTGCAGCCGGAAGTTGATTTACAGTAACAACTACAGTATTCGTATTATTACAGCCGGTAGAAATAATTGTTTCGGTTAAGGTATAGGTGGTTGTTGAATCAGGACTTGCCATCGGATTAGCCGCATTAGGATTACTTAATCCGGAAGCCGGCGACCATGAATAGGCACTTCCAGCAACTGCCGGCGCTCCAATTTGAGCACTGTCGTTACGACAAATAGTTTGAGGTGCTCCTGCAGTAGCTGATCCAATCGCATTTAAACTGATGATAACTTTATTTGAATCAATACATCCCGTAAGTGTATCTGTTTCAATTAAAGTATATTCTGTTTGTACCAATGGTGAAGATATTGGATTTGAAATAGTGGTAAAATTTAATCCCGTAGCTGGCGACCATTGATAAATATGATTCGCCGTACTTGGACCTCCAATACTAATGGATGTCCCAAAACAAATGGTATCGTTTGCAATTACAGTAGCAGCGGGTAAACTATTCACGGTTACTACTACTGTATCACTCATAAAACAGCCGGTACTTAAAATAGCTTCTGTTAAAATGTAGGTAGTTGCTATGGTTGGATTTGCAATTGGATCGCTGATTGTGTCGGCGCTTAAACCGGCAGCCGGTGTCCATAAATAAGAATTTCCTGGAGTAGCAACCGAACCAATTCCAACACTTTGTCCAAAACATATAGATTTATCAGTTCCGGCATTTTTTGATGGCACAGCATTTATTGAAACAAAAATTGAATCTGTATTCACACAGCTGTTGCTGTCGGTAACCGTCAATAAGTAAGTGGTATTCACTGAAGGACTTGCAAGTGTAAGTGATGCTGAAGCATTCCCTAATCCCGCGGTTGGAGTCCAACTATAAGTGCTGCCGTTTGGTAAAGTGGTAGCGCCAATTACGATGCTATCGCCTAAACAAAATGCGGTACTATCGCTACCAGCTTCTGCTACCGGCAGAGGGTTTATTTTTACCTTCATGGTATCAGCTGCAACACAACTATTGCTATCTGTCACAACTACGAAATAAGTAGTATTTACAAGAGGATTTGCTGTTGGGTTAGCAAGAGTTGAATCGTTTAAACCACCTAAGGTATTCCAAACAAAAGTTGAACCTGTTGGACCGGTAGGTGCACCACCAATTGTGGTTGAACTTCCAATACAAATTGCTTTGTCCACTCCGGCATTTACAGTAGGTAATGAGTTAACCGTTACTACTACTGTATCCTTGTTCACGCAATTGGTTGAA
>DGQS01000204.1 GCA_002389785.1 Bacteroidetes bacterium UBA4408 | reverse complement strand
AAAGGTATCCAGGTAAGCACCCCATTGCGTATAAGGTATATTGTAAACAGCTCCTACCTTTTTACGATTTACCATACCTGTAGGTAATCCCAATAAACTCACTTTAAAGGTACTGTCCAATGAATTTCCTAAAGCAGTTCTAAAATCAATATTGTAGATACCTGATCCGGGAGCAGCAAATTGATTGGTTACATGCACTCCTATAGCTACTACTCTACCCGGTCGTGCCTGCTTTAATAACTTTATTTGTTCGGCTGCTCGCGGGCAGTTAGGACAACGGTGTCCGGTATAATCTTCAATTAACACTTTACGCACTTTTGTAACGCTTGTGGATGTATCAACCGGTGGAACTTCTAATTCGTTGTAAGGACTTTTCACCTTATCACAAGCGCTAAAAGCGAGCGTAAGAAGTATACTAAAGAGGGATATTATTTTTTTCATTGATGCTAGATTAAAGAACTAAAAACTACTACTTACTGAAAGTGTTAAACCATTTGATGCAGGCACAATTCGACAAACACCACCAATGCATAAAAGTCCTGCTCGCTGACGACCATATCCAATTGAAATTCGATTGGAATTTTTTGTATAGGTAATATTTCCTGTAAAATAATGCACTTGCTTTACTGTTTCAGGATTCCCGTAATTGTATTGATCTAACACTGCTACCGACCAATGTGGAGCATAGGTATATTCCAATAAAACTGCTGCCCAATCGCCCATGTCTTGCTTCGTAAATAAACCTTCTAATTCAAACCGAATTGCATTGCTTGCATTCAATTTATAAGTAATATCTGCCACGGCAATATTGCTGTAAACCATGGGTTCACCGGGGTGTCCTTGTACGACATCTAAATTATAGACTTGGTTGGTATAAAACAAGATTGTTTTCCATTTTTTTGAAATTTTACGAGTGATTTCTATATTAAAATCTTTAAAAAACACACGGTTCCCAATTTTAAAAAAATCGCTTTTATAGCCCAGTGTATAAGGTTCAAGCAAGCTGGTTGTATCGTTCACAACTTCGCGGTTAATGTCGTGTACTTCCGAATAATTAACGTTCACTGTTGTACCGTATTTCCCACCTAACCAGGTATCTTTTTTAATGGTATAAATAACGTCTCCTTGAAATGAAACCTCGCCATTAGGTTGCGATGCATATGGATAAATACTAGCCGCTAAATTATAACTGTGTTGTTTTGTGAGTGCCGGTAAAAAATTTATCATGAGGTTATTTCCGGTGGCTGTTCGATCGCTTCGGAAGCTCATGTTATCGATGCGTTTTGCTCCTAAGTTTATTCCTAAACCCTTTTGAGAATAGCTAATACCTAACAAGGTTGCATTTCCATCTTTATAAATAAAATTATTAAAAATTGATGGGTCATTTATTTTATACACGTACTCGCCATTAATAGTAAACTTTCCGTATGATACCTTCAATCGCCCCCCGCCGGATCCAACATTTTCGGGTAATTTATACACAATATCATTGTCTTGTTGATACTTACTGACAAAGCTTCCTCCGATTATTACCTTTAGTTTAGCCTGCGCAAGTTTTTCAGTTAATTCATTTATATTTATTTCACCATCAAAACCCCTCACAATGCCTTCTCCCTGTCCAAAAAAGAAACGTTGTTTTGCAATAAAACCTTTTAAGTAAATTCCTGAAATAGGAGCGTATTTTAAGCGTAAACCATCCAATGCATTATCAATACCCAAAGTTCGTTCTTCGAAACTTCGAAGTATTAATCCGCTTCCAAACTGCTCATAAAAATTACCGGCCGTAACAGTTAAATTATCTTTGGTAAAGGTTGCGAACCTGAAGCCAAATCCATTTCCCTTGTAGCGAGTATCAAATCCTTGCAAGGCATTTAAATAACTTTCGTACCGCACTCCGCACATAAAATTATCGCGGGTATAATTGATGTTGGCAAAACCATTCATCAATACTTTTTCAGGTACAATGGGTGCGCCAATGATAGTATCGGTATTGTAATACTGTACGTCAGTTTGAAAATTTCCATGTATCTCACCCAAATTAGGCTGAGCTGCAGCATCTATATAAAAAAAGCAGCACATCGAAACGACAGCTGCTTTTATTGAGTTTTGTATCACCGTTAAAAATTTTGAATTTATTTAATTGATTCGCCTTTGGCTACCTTTTTTACTAATTCATATATTTTTTCTTCATCTCCGGGTGCAGATGAATTCTGTTGCCAAACAATTTCTCCGCTTCCATTTACCAGAAATATATGCGGCACATTATTTACATTCATGGCACGTTTAAAATCTCCATTCGGATCAAGTAAAACTTGATACTCCCAATTTTTACCATTCACATAAGGTCCTACTTTTTCCATGTTTCGTGCATCGTCAATCGAAACTGCAACGAGTTTTACACCGGTTTCTTTTTGCCAATCAGCATAATCGTCGGCAATTGCATTCAACTCTGCTTTGCAGGGACCGCACCAGGTTGCCCAAAAATCAACCAACATTGGTTTTCCGTCATTGGCCAATTTACCTGTGTTAAATACACTGCCATCCAGATTTTTAATATCGACCGCCGGTAGGTGTTGTACACTTTGTGCAGTTACCAGTAAAGTAGTACTGACAAGAGTAATTATTAAACTAATTTTTTTTAGCATTTGCTTTTTTAACTAAAAAATAAATCAGTTCCGTTAATATGCGGAACTGATTTATTTGAAGGTGAATTTATTATTTATTAATGTTTATTTTTTGATTGATTACTTTTGCACCGATGGTAGCTCTTACCACATAAACACCTGAACTAAGTTCAGAAATGTTGTAAGCAAAACTTTGATCACCGGCTGATAATTTTCCTTTATTCTCACTATCAACTTTCTTACCAAGAATATCGTACACTTCAAAAGTTACTTCATCCGCTTGTGCTAAATTTAATTTTACATTCACGTAATTTTCAGAAGTTTGATACGCTGAAAAAACAGCATTACCAGCACTTACAGCAGCAACTCCTAAGGTTGCATCATGAAAATTAATATCGTCAACGTAAGCATTGTTTCCATAATTACTAGTTCCACGGAAACGAACCAGCAATTGCGCCTGCCCAATATAATTATCCAAATTCACACTTTCAGAACGCCACTGAGTGGATGCAGGAGTAAATGCGCTGGTAACATAACCGGCAACAGTACTTAAAGCAGCACCTTGTTTCAAGAAAACTTGTGTCCAGTTTGCACCACAATCGGTTGAAACATGTACATATAATTTATCTGATTCGGCAGCACTGTATTGACGGTGTGCAACTTTAAAATCAAGAGCAGCAGGTGCAATTGCTCCCGTTAAATCAAGCGGAGTAATAAACATATCATCACTTTGTCCGCTTGGACTATTGTAAAAATCGATTTTAGCAGACCCGGCAACTGAACCTGTTGCTCCAGTTCCTGCTTTGCGAGACCAAGATTGTGTTGCATCCTGACTTTCTAAAGCCCAGTCAACCGGAGGCCATGCTGTAGCTGCAAAATTTTGAGCATAAGGCAACAAAGTGTAGTTAGTTGCTGTGAGTAATGCTTTGGTTGAATAGGTAAAAGATAAGGGCGCTGAAAATCCGGAATTGTTAGGATTTGATGCACTGATTTTTAAGGTATGTCCGCCTGCTGTAGATGTAATTTGTGGTAAGGTAAATACCGCAGTTCCTCCTGG
>DGQS01000075.1 GCA_002389785.1 Bacteroidetes bacterium UBA4408 | reverse complement strand
AAATCTTCAAATAGCGAATTGTTTTTCCCCGATTTATCAAACGGGTAACCGGTTAACATTCCTTTGGCATCAGCTAATACGTAAGGAAATACAAAACGCGGAGGGATAATGTTTTTTTCTTCTCTAATTTTTAAATCTTCCAACAATTGATCAAATAAGGTTGCCACACCGTTAATGCGAGCGACATAGGCTTTCGCATCTTTCACACTATCAATTCTATGAAAATTTATCAAAAATGATGGCACGTCGTTGTGCAAACCATCTAGTTGATTTACCGGGTAATTGTGAAAGCGCCACTTAAAATTTTCAATCTCTTGGGTACTTTGAGTATCAAATAATTTATAGCTGATTTTGGCTTGCTCATCTAACTTGTCGTAGTTAATTTCCTTTTTCATCTCAGTTAATGCTGCAGTTGTTATGGCAATTTCAGCTTGAGCATGAGCGTCGGAAATATCGTTCCACTTATCGTAGTCTTTTTTAATACCGAGTCTTGTTTGTGTTTGAGGTGTGCGACTTACATAGTCATCAAAAACCTTGTCGAAAAATTGATTGGCCTTTTCTGTTTCGGCTTTTATTTCTTCTGCTGTATAAGTAGAATCTTCAACAAGTTTTTCCTTTTGAGATTGGCTATTACAAGCTAATAACAATAAAACTATACCTGTTAAACTGCGTTTCACTATTGAATTAATCATAGGTCGATGAATTGTTGGGTGGAGATTAAAATGGTAAATCTAATGAAATCAAAAATGCTTATCCGCAATTTTATAAATTTATTTTTCTTGTTTACGATTGTTGTAATCGATAAAAATTGAAAGGGATGAATATTATTTACAACGAAATCCAATTAGCGGTAATCTTAAGAATCCCAGCCTGAAATAGCGATAACTTATTTACGGCAGGCAGTCGCCAAATCTGCATTCCAACAATAATTTCTATTCATTCGAAATTTAAATTAGGTACAAAAGCATTTATCTAAAATCAAAAATAATTTAGTTAATTTAAACCTTTAGAAGGTTACAATAGTCGTATTGCTACATTTAAAATTTAGAAAAGTATGAAAATCAAACTCTTGCTTAGCGGCTTTCTGCTACTATTTTATTGTTCACAAAGTAAAGCACAAACAGCCACACCAAAGGTGAAGCACAAACAGGAACAACAGCAAAAAAAAATTGCACAGGGTGTTAAAAATGGCGAGTTAACTCCGGCTGAAGCTGAAAAACTGGAAAGGCAACAACGCAAAATACAACACGATAAACGCATGGCAAAAGCTGACGGTGTTGTTACTCCTAAAGAACGCGCAAAAATACATCATGAACAAAAAAGAGCCGGAAAGCATATTGCTAAAGAAAAGCACGACCCTCAACATCGGTAAATTAACTCAATAAAAAAGCCGGATGAAAGTTCCGGCTTTTTTTTAGTTTGCAAATAATCGAAGCAGATGAGCTAATCTTGATTTTAACTCTTTACGTTTGATTATTAAATCCAGAAAGCCGTGTTCAAGAACAAATTCGGCAGTTTGAAAACCTTTCGGTAAATCTTTACCAATGGTTTCTTTTACTACACGAGGACCGGCAAATCCAATTAATGCACCGGGTTCAGAAATATTTAAATCACCTAACATCGCATAGGAAGCTGTAACTCCTCCAGTGGTTGGATCGGTTAGAAACGAAATGTAAGGGATTTTTTCTTTTGCGAGTAAGGACAATTTTACAGACGTTTTGGCCATTTGCATCAACGAAAACGCGGCTTCCATCATGCGTGCACCACCCGATTTGCTGATAATCATTAAGGGTATTCGTTTTTGAATACAATAATCAATGGCACGCGAAATTTTTTCGCCCACAACCGAACCCATCGAACCACCAATGAAATTAAATTCCATACAGCAAATCACCAAATCCAGCCCTTCAACTTTACCATGAGCTGCCGTTAAAGCATCTTTTAGCCCTGTTTTCTTTTGTGTATCAACTAAGCGGTCTTTGTATTTTTTTGTATCCTCAAAATGAAGGGGATCACCCGAAGTAAGGTTGGCAAATAATTCAATAAATTCATTGTTGTCGAAAATGATTTCGAAATATTCTTTTGATCCAACCTTTTGATGGTATTCGCATTTATCGCACACATACAAATTGGCAACATTGTCTTGAGCTGTTACTATGTGTTTGCATTGAGGGCATTTGTACCACAAGCCTTCAGGGGTTTCCTTTTTTTCGTGGGTGGATGTGGTAATACCTTCTTTTATTCTCTTAAACCAACTCATACTTTATAATATTAAGGTTAACTTCGAATGTTGCTTGAACTCATTTAAATCTATTTCAAGCACATGCATCAACTAAAGTAATTTATGCGATGGTAATATCCTTCGCTAAATATACATCCTGAATCGCATTTAACAATTCAACTCCTTCTTTAACAGGTCGCTGAAAAGCTTTGCGGCCAGAAATCAAACCTTGTCCACCGGCTCTTTTATTGATAACTGCCGTTGTAACTGCATCTGACAAATCACTCGCTCCTTTTGATTCGCCTCCAGAATTAATTAACCCAATTTTACCCATGTAACAATTTGCTACTTGGTAACGGTTTAAATCAATCGGATGATTCGTTGTTAATTCGCTGTAAACTTTAGGATGTGTTTTTCCGAAATTAATAGCCGTATAACCACCGTTATTAGTTGCCAATTTTTGCTTAATAATATCAGCTTGAATGGTTACTCCTAAATGATTGGCTTGACCGGTTAAATCAGCTGAAGTATGATAATCAATTCCATCCTTTTTAAAAGCATTGTTGCGGGTATAGCACCAAAGAATGGTTGCCATTCCTAATTCGTGTGCACGTTCAAAAGCTTGTGCTACCTCAATAATTTGGCGACCCGATTCTTCCGAACCAAAATAGATAGTGGCTCCTACTGCAACAGCACCTAAATTCCATGCATCCTCTACCGAGCCAAACATAATTTGATCAAATTTATTGGGATAAGAAATAAATTCGTTGTGGTTGATTTTTACAATAAAGGGAATTTTATGGGCATATTTACGTGAGCAAGCTGCTAATACACCATAGGTTGAAGCCACTGCATTACAGCCTCCTTCAATCGCCAACTTTACAATATTTTCGGGATCAAAATAAATAGGATTTGGTGCAAAAGAAGCACCTGCTGAATGCTCAATACCTTGATCAACAGGTAAAATTGAAACATATCAACTACCACCCAAACGACCATGTCCATAAATGTCAGCCAAACTGCGCAACACTTGATTATTGCGGTTAGTATCAATAAAAGTTTTGCTCAGAAAATCGGCACCCGGCGAAACAATGTGCTCTTTTGAAATGGTTTTGCAGGTATGATTCAATAATGAATCAGCGTTGCTTCCTAATAATTCAGCTATTTTTGATGAATTCATGCTCAGTTTTTATTATGTTAATTTTATTTAGAAGGTCAAAGATAAAAATTTTTTGTAGAGCCAATTTAGGTTGACTCTTTTGTGCGTTTCCAGGATAAAAAAACTTGATGCCTTACCTAAAACCTCATCCGTTTACATTGGTGCTTTTAGCAAAGATTCGTACTATTGCAAAAAAAATAACACATGTCATATTTACTTGCTCCATCTATACTTTCTGCTGATTTTGCCAATTTGCAACGCGATGTTGAAATGATAAACAACAGCATGGCCGATTGGTTTCATGTAGATGTGATGGACGGTGTTTTTGTACCTAATATTTCTTTAGGGATACCGGTTATAAAAGCACTAAAAAAACACGCTAAAAAACCGCTCGATGTACACTTAATGATCGTTCATCCTGAAAAATATTTATCCCAATTTAAAGAGGCCGGTGCAGATATACTTACAGTTCACTTAGAAGCCTGTACTCATTTACACCGTACAATTCAAGAAATTAAATCGCTTGGTATTCAAGCCGGAGTAGCCATCAATCCGCATAGTCCGGTTGCTGGATTAAGTGAAATAATAAGTGAAATAGATGTTGTGTGTGTAATGAGTGTAAATCCCGGGTTTGGTGGACAAAAATTTATTCGTAACACTTTTACAAAAATTAGTGAATTAAAAACACTGATTCAACAAAAGGAATCAAACGCAAAAATTGAAATCGATGGAGGAGTGGATTTATTGAATTACAAACAATTGATACAACAAGGTGCGGATATTTTAGTCGCAGGAAATACCGTGTTTACATCGCCATCGCCCATTGAAACAATTGCATTGTTAAAGCAAGTTTAATTTATTCAATGAATGGTTTTTGACGCAAAACCTTTTTAGTGCTTTTGATCTTTTTCTCTTTTATCCTTATTTCTTTATCGGAATCACTTAATGAAACTGCTATGCGCTTTTTAGGTTTTTGCAGCGTACGTTTTAAGATTGTGTAAAATTTTCTTATAGCAATTTCCTTGTTTTTTAATTGTGATCGGTCTTCCTGGCATACAATGCGCAAACAACCTTCTGCTGATAGTTTGTTTTTCCATTTTTCAAGTACTAAGGCTTTTTCGGAAGATGTTAAAAGCACTGATTCATTGGGGTAAAACAGTAATTCAATTTTGGAAGCAACCTTGTTTACATGTTGTCCCCCTTTGCCACTGCTGCGCGTAGCCTTAAACATGAATTCGCCTGAAAAGTCTTTTGTTGCTGAGGTCACAGTTAAACATAATTTTTCCAAATTTCACACTTTTTGCCGACTCAAACAAAAGTGTAAATTAGCGTTCCTTTTTTAAAACCTCAGAGCAATGAAAAAAATAGTATTGGTATTCTGCAGCATAGTGCTGTGGTCATGTAATTCTACTGAATCTAAAAAACACGAAAGCGAATCACAAGATGCAGCATTTGAGTTGTACAAAAATCACTTTGTAGATGAACTTTGGAAAACATATCCGGAATGGGCCAGCGCAGTTGGTTACCATGCTTACGATTCAGTGATGACTGTGAACGATGAATCTACCCGAAAGAAAGAACTTTTGTTTTTGAATTCCCAGTTGGATTCGTTGAAAAAATACGATGAAAATAAACTATCAGCAAATAATAAAACCGATTTAGAATTAATCCGAAATCAGCTTAACTCAGGTATATTTAACATTACAGAATTTAATGCTCATCAGTGGAATCCAAGTATCTACAATATTAGTGGTTCCTGTGCTGAAATTCTTGCGAGCAATGTCGACAAACTGGATACCCGTGTTAAAAATATTTATTTGAAGTTACGCAATGCCCGTGCTTATTATGAGGCAGCGAAGGCAAATATTAAAAATCCAACCGTTGAACATACCTTACTTGCAATTCAACAAAATGAAGGTGCTGTTTCTACCTTTGAAAACGACTACATTGATTCAGTCAAAAAATCCGGTTTCAGCGAAAGCGAAAAAACTGCGATGATTGCTAGATCTAAAGAAGCCGCTGTTGCCATGCGTGAATATGTTGCCTGGTTAAAAGCACTTAAAAATGACACTCCACGATCATTTCGATTGGGCGAAGCCTTGTATAAAAAGAAATTTGTGTTCGATTTACAATCCAGTTACGACGCTGATCAAATGTATGAAAAAGCAAGTAAACGTAAGGCCGAGATTCAACAAGAAATGGCTACCATCAGCAAAAAATTATGGTCGAAGTACATGGATAAACAACCAATGCCCGACAACGATTTAGAGATAACCAAACTCGTGATAGCCAAACTTTCAGAACAACATACCAGCCCTGATTCATTTCAAGTTGCCATTGAAAATCAATTTCCTCAATTGCTTGATTTTATTAAGAAAAAAG
>DGQS01000005.1 GCA_002389785.1 Bacteroidetes bacterium UBA4408 | reverse complement strand
GATAATCCATTTAAATAAAAAATAGAATCGTCGGCCAATGTTCCTCTGCAAGTTCCAATAAAATCGCACGTGTAGGGTACATGACAATGTTCGCCGGGTTCAATTTGCGGGGGTGTACTCTGTTCAATAACTTGTTTAAGTTCGGTAACATTATTTTCAATAAACTCTTGTTGCTGTTGAATTTCGAGCAAAACTGATTTTTTAGAAAATAATTGATTCAAATCTAATTTTCCCTTCCGCACATATGCTGTATTTATGTACACTACTTGAAAATCCTTTAATTCTATTTCATTGTTTGAAATTACATAATATTGTAAGGCAGCATCCAGCTTATGGGTACTAGTAATTTTTGCCGAACTCTTTACCTCATAAGCAATCCAAGTATTTTTAGTTTTTACCAAAATATCCAGCGCACAATAAACGCCCTTATATAAAAAGGCTGCTTCATACAGTATTTTTTCACCTTTTTCTATAAGTTCTTTTGTTTTAGCAACAGCTTCAGCATAATTAAAATTATCCGGTTTAGCTGCATATACACCGTTTGGAAATAGCTTTTGAGCCAAACTACCAACCGTGTTACCTCTTGAAAAAATAGCTTGTTTAGTACTATCCGGTAAATCGCGTTGCTGGTAAAAATGCTTGTATAAATAGAGCGATTTACTGCATTGTAAGCCTCGAATAAATGAAGATTTGCTTAAGGAAACTTTTTCCAACCTTGTATAAATAAAATAGCCTTATAATCGACATTATAAGGCTATTGAAAACAAATTATATAGTTACTGCTTTACTGAACTTACCAATACATCATTGGCGTAGCTTTCCAACAGCGTTAGCTTTCCGGTAACATCGTACCATTTCCATGTGCCATGCTTTTGACCGTTCACATAATTTCCTTCATAGTTCATAACTCCGGATTCAAACCAAGCGGTCCAAGCTCCGTCAAACACCCGGTTTGATAAGATTGCTCCTTCACTTTGCTTCTTCCCGTTTTCATACCAAAACACGGCCTTATTTGAACTGTAATTAATTTCAGAACTTTGCGCACCTGAGGGGTACCATGTTTTCCAAATTCCGGAGGTAGTGCCACTTTGATAATGTTCTTCAGCGCTTGGTTTTCCATCCTCGTACCAATACGACCATTTACCTGTTTTGCTTTGAGAAGGATCAGGTCGTGTAGTGCCATCCGATGCATATACTACCTTAGCTACAGTATTCGTAGCGGCATCGTATGCACCTTCACTTTGCTTTTTCCCGTTTGAATAATACTCCGTGTGCATTTGTGCAAATGCTGAAGCGCTTATGAATACAAGCGCAGCAAAAGATAATACCCCATTTTTCATGCTTTGTGAAATTTTAATTTTCAAAACAAAACTACAAAAAAGCAATTTAAAAAAAAGCAACAATTATCTTAATGAGTGCAAGTTGCAAACATCCAATTTTTGATAAATGTAAAGTTGGCACTAAAAGTTATTGATTGGTTGCTGGGTAAAAATTTTATCGAGTAATAGTTAAACTTTACCTAAAATTATTTTAAAAATTAGCTTTAGTATTGTTTTAATCAATCATTTACCCTATTTTTATGCTTGATATTGGGGAAGTGTGTTCATTTTGTTTTTCAAGGTGAAACATTTTTGTGTCAAAACGGTAAAAGAAGTACATTAATAGCAGGTTTTATAATTAATGATTAAAAGGCTTTTAGGGGTATTGTTAGTAGTCGCATTGCAATTGGTGAACAAGGAATGTTTTGCACAATTGAATTATGTGTTTTCGGCTAATACCATTCCTACTTTTACTTATAATCCATCCCCTACTATTATTATGGGAGCAAATGTTAATGAAGCCATTTCTGCTCCTATCAATATTGGCTTTACCTTTGTTTATCAAGGGGTACCTTATAATCAAATAAAAATTTCGAGTAATGGTTGGGCAAGCTTCGATTTAACCAACTTTTTTCCATTGCCGGTAAACGATTTATCTGGTTCTACTGTGCGACCAATACTTGCTCCTTTGTGGTATAATTTAAGAACCAGTGCAACCGGTAATGTGAACTATCGATTAGGTCCCAATCCGGCAATTCCTCTAAAAAAAGTGTTAACCATTGAATGGAAATTAATGAATTGGAACAATACAACTACACAAGAAGTTATATCAGCTCAGCTGAAATTGTACGATTCCACCAACGTAATCGAATTCGTGTATCGTTCCGAAAATTTTGCTCCCACTAAATCAACTGCCAGTATTGGTATAAGCGGTTCTTGTATCAACGATTATTATTCCTTAAACGATGTAACCAATGCTCCGGTTGTATTAAAAACAGTGGAAAATTATAACATTTCAGGGAAACCGCAATCGGGCCAGGTTTATCGCTTTACACCAAGACCTGCCATTACTCCGGTGAATGATTTATGTGCAAATGCTTCAGTACTCCCCTATAATATTGGTTTTTGTAGTGTTACATTTGGAACCTTGACCGGAGCAACAAGCACCGGAAGTCCTGCAGCTGCTGCCTGTTGGGCTCCTGCTACTACCGATCGAGATGTGTGGTATACGGTGGCCAAACCTGCAGGCCAAACCACTATGTACGTTAGTACCGATAACATTGCAGTTTCCTGTTATCCTTTTTCTACTGAAATAGCTGTATACACCGGTACTTGTGGCGCACTAACTCAAGTTGGCTGTGCAACAAATGGAGGTACATTAAATCCAAATAATGCAGTATTAACTTTATCAGGCTTGCCTCCTGCCGCAACCACCTATTATGTAAGGGTGGAAAGTGATGGCAATACTCAAGGTGATTTTCAGATTTGTGTAAAGGCCACCAATGATGAATGTCCAGCTGCAACTGTATTAACCCCCGATGTTACCTGTAATTACTTTTTTTCGACCTCAGCAGGTGCAAGTAATTCAACAACCCTTCCATTACCTTCTGCTTCTTCGGGATATACTACAGGAGCCTTAGATGTTTGGTTTAAATTTACTGCCTCAACTAATTTTTTGATTATTGATACCAAAGATTTGGAAATAATTGATGGGGCAATGGCGGTATATAAGGGAATTGACTGTGCAAATTTGATTACACTAACAAGCGCCTTTCCCAATCCAAATCCATTTGATGATAACCTGAGTAATAATGGCAAGATGCCACGTATTACACGAAACGATTATATTCCTGGAGGTGTTTATTTTATTCGAGTATGGGCTAATTCAGCTCCCTTGAGTGGGCAGTTTGGAATTTGTATTACCGAGCGCGCCGTGTGTTCGTTCAATGCTGCCGATACCTGTAGTTTTGCTCCAACAATAGGTCTTGGGACTTGGTGTGGTGATAATACGCAAGCAAGGGTGACACAAAATTTAAATCCAACTTATCCACCGGATCCCATTGATCCATTAGCCGCACTTTATTGTAAAACCGGCTCCATTACGTTTAATCCCACCATTGATAATGCGATGTATTATAAATTTTTGACCAGTTCGGTTGGTGGAACTGTAATGATGGACGTGTACGATCAAGTGTGTGCCAAAGATTTAGGTTTACAAGTTGGTTTGTTTAAACCTACTGTTGCTTGTGGAGGAGGAAATAATTGGGGAAATGCGAAAGTGTGTTACGATGCAACCAAGGATGCCAATAACGACAAGGAATCAGATCCTAAAAACTTTACGATGACCTTTCCATCCTTGCTTCCTAACTCATTTTATTACATAATTTTTGATGGTGCTTCTGCAGATAAATGTACCTGGAAAATGACTCTAACCGGTTCTATCACCTTACCCATTGATTTGCTTGCTTTCACTGGTGAGAACCGCAATGAATATAATCTATTGGAATGGATAACAAAGACAGAAATTAATAATGATTATTTTACTTTGGAACGTTCGTTCGATGGTGAATCATTTGTTCCGATTGCAACCATTAAAGGCGCAGGAAATAGTAGTTCATCTTTGTATTATAGCTTTAAAGACTATACAGCGTATAGTGGAATTAATTATTATCGTTTAAAACAAACTGATTTTAATGGTACAGTGCATTTTTCAGAGCCAATTGCACTTGAAAGCAAAAACGATAATACGCTTCAATTACTCTCTGTTTATCCCAATCCTGCTGAATCTTTGGTGCATTTAAAAATTGCCAGTGCCGAAAATACCGAATTAGTTCTTCGAATTTTTGACTTATACGGGCAAGAAGTTAAGCTGAATACCATTCAACTTACAGAAGGAGTTTCGGTAATAGATCAAGGACTAGAACAGTTGCCTTCGGGCGTGTATTTTATTGACCTACAATTACCCAAGAAAAATAAACATTACACTGAAAAATTGATGATAATAAACCCTTAAACCATAACACTTTGCTATTAACAAGTTATTAACTTTAATATTTTGAAGGCTTAAAAATTACTGCTTATCGAATTTATTCTACGTTGTGTTAACACTAATCGCAAAAAACTGAAGATGTTGATTATATTTAACCGTTTTTTAAATAAACCAGTCAAAATGAAAAAACTACACCACTATTACATTTTATTTGTTGCAACGATGCTGTTTACTTTTAACAGTTTTGCACAAATGAATTATACTTGCCCTAACCCAACTTCTAGCCCATTTACCAGTATTTTGGGAACTGGTGAAACTATTGGATTGGGATTTGGGCTTCAAAACAATGACGATGCACAAACTGCAGCAATTGACTTGGAGGCCCTTTCAACGGGTTTTCGGTTTTACTTATCGGGTAATACAACAGCTTACCGTTATATGGGTTTGAGTGTGAATGGCTGGTGTTGGTTTTCGGCTACAGGTGGCTGGGCTGCACATAATTATTCTTCCTTGTCATCTCCCACATTTAGTACTTGGGTAAACAATTACACCAATATTCGTGATGCTGCGACATTTACCTACAAACCATTGCTAGCCTGCTTTTGGGATGATTTAACATTGACTTCATCCGGAAATTCAAAAGTAGCTTACAAAATTACGGGCTCCTCGCCTAACAGAATTCTTACAGTTGAGTGGAACAAAGTGCAACGTTATCCTGATTTTTCAGGAAATGGTGCTGCTTCCTTTCAAATTATCATACGCGAAAATCCTTTAGGGGGAACAAATGCTAGTTTAATCAGCTACAATTATTTTAATGAAGGTACTTTTAGTTCAGCAATCTCTGCAAGTATTGGTATTTTGGGAACTTGTCCTGGTGACTTTTATTCACTTAATAACAGCGGAGCTTCGCCAATTGCCTCTCAAACAGTTGAAACAACAACTATTTCTGCCTTTGCAGCCAACAATCAACTATATCGATTTACCGGTTCTATTTCAGCCTCAGCAGTAAATGATGATATTTGTAATGCGATAGCCTTAACCTATGATATTAATAGTACATGTAATACAGTCGTTGGTACTACAAAAGGAGCTACCATTCAAGCCGCAGGGATTACTGGAGCTGTAACCGGTGGTGCAGCTGGAGGAGCTTGCCTAACTGCTCCATCAAACCGGGATGTATGGTACACAGTAACCAAACCAGCAACCTACACTACCATGCAAATATCCACCGACAATGTGCTAGCCGGTGGTACCTGCAGTTCAGGTGGGGTGCAGTTTCAAGTGTATACTTACACTGGTTCCTGCCTTAGTTTACCTTTTGCTTTAACCGAAATAACGGGAGGCTGTTCAAATAACGGTGGTACTTTAAATCCTAATAATTCTAGCTTAAGTTTAACCGGACTACCGGCAGCTGCAACAAATTACCTTATTCGTGTTTCAGGCGACGCCGATGCTCAACTCGATTTTCAAATATGTATAAAAAACGCCAGTAACGACAATGTTTGTGGAGCAGTTGATTTAGGTGTAACGCCGGGCTCTCCTCCCGGAATAAGCTGTGTTCCTTTTGCTTCAACTACAATTAAATCAACCAAAACAAGAGGAGGAGCTTCACCTAATTATTTATTAAATCAATCTTCTCCTAACTTTCAAACGCTTTCAGGAACTACCGTTGCAATACCGGATACAGGTTTAACTACAATTGCAACAGTTAATGATGTGTGGTTTAAGTTTAAAACTTCAGCCACCAATGCCGATTATGTAATTGATACTTACAGCGGTTCGTTAACCGATGCGGTGATGGCTCTTTATGCCGGGCCATTAAATTGCGCTGGACCAATTCCAATTAGTTCTGGTACTTTTTTCCGTACTGGTGCATTAAATAATTTCACTTCAACTTTTCCAAGCTTTAGATCATTTATTGATGATAAAAGCCCTTCTGATTTCATGCCCCGTATTATAGCAACCAATTTAGCTTTGAATACTACCTATTACATACGAGTTTGGCGAAAAAATATTACTGCCGGTTATCCCGCTTTGGGAAATTGCAATGGCGCCGGAACTACTATTACCTGTACTTCAACAGCCGGCTTAGCAATAGGAATGGTGCTTGCAGTTACGGGTGGAACCGGAAGCTTACCAAATAATCCAAGTACAACGGTAACGGGTGTAGTAAATGCTACAACCTTTACTATTTCTGCAGCACCAACTGTAGCATTATCTGCGGCTACGGTACAAGCCTCACAAGCAGAGGGTACTTTTTCTATTTGCGTTTATGAACGACCTACTTGTGGAGTAAAAGCTACTTGTACTGCAGTAGCCCCATTTACACCTACCAGTTTTGCAACTAATCCAAACGGAAATTTTAACGGAACGCGTTGTTCAACTCCATTGGCATTGCCTAGTGATACAAATGGAATATGCTATGTAAACGCTCCCAAAATTCCAACCATTGGTACCGACTTTGCTCCATTATGTGGTGATAACTACAAAGGCCCTAATGTGAATTATGCGGTAACCGGTGGTATTCCGACAACGATTGCTTCAACCTCACCACCATTTTTGGTAACACTTAGTTCAGGTAATACAAATAACATTCAAGTAGGTTCTTTAATTTTAGTTCCAACCGGAGTATCGGGATCCTTTGCTTCCAATGTTACTGTTACAAGTATAGTAAATGCCACACAGTTTACTATTTCAGCAGCCCCAATTGTAGCGATTCCAGCCGGTGCTACATCACAAATTACAATTACCTCGGATACACCTCTAAACTCAACAACCAACGGTTTTGGTAACGCAGCTACTTCAGCAGCATTTATTCCGAATTTATCAAATCCTATGTTTTACAGGGTAAAAAATGATGTAGTTGGAAATTTAAATTTCAATTTCTCCAACATTTTATCACCGAATAATAATGGTATTCGTGCCGCTCTATATACCTTAACTGTTGGTGGAGTAGTGCCAAGTACTCCAAATTATTCTTGTGCAGGAGGTGTTTGGACACTTTATCCTGCCAGTCAAATAGTAAACAGTAATGGTACCTTCCCTCCCGGACCGGCATCTTGTTGCCCTACAGCAGGTAAACTTTATGGAAATACTCCAACAACTGGTGCAAACTACAATTCTGCTGCAGTTACGGGTGCTAATAATACTGATAAATTTACTATGTCCTACAATGCTCTACCAATTGGAATTTATTACTTATTGGTTGATGGGGCGAGTGGTGATAAAGCTTATTTTGATTTATCCTTAACCGGAACTTCGGCTACCAATGATGGAGTTTTGCCAATTAAATTATTAAATTTTACCGGCAGAAGTTCCGGGGGAATTAATATTTTAAAATGGAGTACTTCATCTGAAATAAATAACGCCTATTTTACATTAGAACGTTCATTCAATGGAATTAACTTTGAACCAATTGCACGAATTGAAGGAGCAGGTAACAGTACTGCACTCATAAATTATGATTATACCGATAAAAACACTCGAGTTGGAGTTACCTATTATCGCTTAAAACAAACCGATTTTAATCAGCACAGCACTACTTCTGAAATGATTGCTTTATATAGCAAAACCGGAAAAGTTATGGAATTAAGTGGTATTCGTCCGAATCCGGCTAATGCTAACTTTTACGCCGATGTGGTAACCTATGAAGATGCAACGATCACTTTTACCTTGCGCGATGTATCAGGCAAGGTAGTGCGTCAACACAATGCTTCGGTGAATCAAGGTGAAAATTCAGTAGAAACATCTTTGGAAGGTCTTGAAAACGGACTTTATTTTGTGACTCTATTGAATGAAAAATCAGGAGAATCATTTACTAAGAAAATTGTAAAACAATAAGTACTGCCACGATTAAACAAAAAAGAGCCTGTGAAAAATTCACAGGCTCTTTTTTTTGGCTTTACTTTTTACTGCAAAATTGCTTCAATGCCCGGCAATTTTTTACCTTCGAAATATTCGAGCAATGCACCACCACCGGTAGATACGTAGCTTACTTTATCGGTCATATTAAATTTACTTACTGCAGCAGCCGAATCGCCACCACCAATTAACGAAAATGCGCCATTAGAGGTAGCTTCGGCAATAGCTTCGGCTACTTTCTTAGTACCTTTTTCGAACTTGCTCATTTCAAAAACGCCCATTGGGCCATTCCACAAAATGGTTTTAGACTGTTTAATTATATCACTGTATTCGCCTACAGCTTTCTCTCCAATATCAAGACCCATCCAGCCTTGCTGAATGTTGTTTGAATTGGCAGTTGCAACGGCAGCATCGTTGCTAAATGCATCTGCAATAATGGAATCAACCGGCAAGTGTATTTTAACACCTAATGCTGCGGCCTTGGTAAGAATTTCTTTGGCAAGATCGAGCTTATCTTCCTCGCAAAGTGATGAACCAATTGACCCTCCCATTGCTTTCACAAAAGTGTAAGTCATACCACCTCCTATAATCAAGTGGTCTACCTTTTTCATAAGTTGTTCGATGATTAAAATTTTATCTGAAACTTTTGCGCCTCCCATCACAGCAGTAAAGGGTTTTTCGGCCTTGAGCATCACTTTTTCGGCATTGGCAATTTCGTTGGCCATCACATATCCAAAACATTTAGCAGTTGGAAAAAATTTTGCAATAATAGCAGTACTTGCATGTGCACGATGTGCGGTACCAAAAGCATCATTAACATAAAAATTGCCAAGTTTTGCAAGTTTTTGTGCGAAGGCTTCATCGCCTTTTTCTTCTTCCTTACAAAATCGAAGGTTTTCGAGTACCAAAATTTCTCCAGCTTTTAAATCAGCCGCTTGTTGAACAGCTTCGGCACCAATACAATCGCTTGCAAATTTAGGTGCTTTGCCACTGAGCTGAGACAGTTTTGTCAAGGTATGTTTTAAAGAATATTTATCGGCCGGACCTTCTTTAGGTCGTCCAAGATGCGACATTATAATAATACTTCCTCCATCGTTTAAAATTTTCTTTAAGGTAGGAATGGCAGCGCGAATGCGGGTATCGTCGGTTACTTCAAAGGTTGTTTTATCTAAAGGCACGTTAAAATCAACGCGTATAAGCACCTTCTTTCCCGAAAAATTAAAATCATCAATGGTTTTCATGCAAGTTAATATTTAGTAATTAATTATGAATTAAGTAAAATTATAGCAGGCTGGTTTGTAAATTTAATGTGAATATTTATGGCAAACATAAATAATGTTGGGTTTAGTTTTGAAGAATCAAAAAATAAATATTCAGTATAGCTTATTAAAATTATTTTTGTGCCTCATATTTACAATGCTGTTTAAAGAGATAATCGGTCAATCGGAAGTAAAATCAAAATTGATTTCTACTGTTAAGGAAGGAAGAATAAGTCATGCTCAATTATTTTTAGGTCCTGAGGGCTGTGGAAATTTGGCTATGGCCTTGGCTTATGCGCAATATATTTTGTGTATAAATAAAACCGAGAAGGATGCTTGTGGAACTTGTCCTTCGTGTGTAAAAAACAATAAATTAGCTCATCCCGATGTGCATTATGTGTTTCCGGTAGCTTCTAACAAAAAGATTACTGCTAAACCTTTGAGTTATCATTTTATTAATGAGTTTCGGACTGAAATATTGGGAAATCCTTACTTGAATTTATTTGAATTTTTACAACTTATTGAAGTAGAAAATAAACAAGGAAATATTAGTGCAGATGAAAGTAACGAAATAGTAAAAAAACTTTCCTTAAAATCTTACGAAGCAGATTATAAAATTCTGATTATTTGGATGCCGGAAAAATTACACACCTCAGCATCAAACAAATTATTAAAAATCCTAGAAGAGCCACCTGAAAAAACGCTCTTTTTATTGGTTGCCGAAAATCAAGATGCACTTTTGAGAACCGTACTTTCAAGGACTCAATTAGTCAAAATGGTTAAAATTGCAGACGAGGATTTAATTCAGCATTTAATTCAGCATCATCACCTCAGTGAATCGCAAGCTAAACAAACCGCACATTTAGCCGATGGAAATTACAATGAAGCCTTAAAACTGATACATCCGGATGAAAGTGAGGGCTACTACATTGATAATTTCCGCAATTGGATGCTATTGTGTTACGGGCGAAAATTAAATGATACAATAAAATGGGTGGACGAAATGGCTTCACTGGGAAGGGAAGTGCAAAAAAAATTTTTATCCTATGGATTGCGGATGCTGCGAGAAGGATTGTTGAGTAATCAAGGAATCACATCGCTTCTAAAACTAACGGATGAAGAGCTGAAATTTATCTCTAATTTTTCAAAATTCACACATCCGCAAAATGTTCCGTTGATGGCTGAGGAATTGAATAAAGCTTATCTTGAAATAGAAAGAAATGCAGCACCTAAGATTGTTTTTTTAGACCTGTCTTTTCGACTTTATGGTTTAGTGAGAGCAGCGGTTTAAAACAAGTTGCTTTCGTTAATACTTCTTGAAACTAGGGTTGTTTTATAGTTTGAAGCGCTTTCAAAAAATTAATTGTACTTTTGAAAATTCACGTACAAAGTGATTTATTGTTTAACACAACAGGAATTCTAACCAGTTCCTTTAAAATATAGATTGAGAATGGCTTGTGGAAGTTGTGGTACCGGTGCAAACGGGTTGCCGGCAGGATGTAAAAATAACGGCGCATGCGGCGTTGGTGGATGCGGAAAATTAACCGTATTTGACTGGTTGGCTAATATGGAATTGCCTCAGGGAGTAACTCCATTTAATATTGTAGAAGTTCGCTTCAAAAACGGTCGAAAAGAATACTATAAAAAAGAACCAAATGAAGAGTATTTTCAAGGTGATATAGTAGCTACTGAAGCATCGCCCGGCCATGACATAGGCGTAGTTTCCTTAACCGGAGAACTAGTGCGTCTTCAGCTTAAAAAGCATAATTTACGTGTTGATTCGCCCGAGATCAAAAAAGTGTATCGAAAGGCAAAACCTACCGACATTGAAAAATGGCAAGCCGCCCAAAAGCTTGAAAGTTCTACCATGTATAGAGCTCGAACAATGGCGTTAGAGCTAAAATTAAAAATGAAAATCAGTGATGTAGAGTTTCAAGGTGATAAAACCAAAGCCATTTTTTACTATACCGCTGATGAGCGCGTGGATTTTAGAGAATTGATAATCGTAATGGCCGAGGAGTTTAAGGTACGCGTGGAGATGAAACAAATTGGTGCTCGACAAGAAGCCGGGCGTTTAGGAGGAATAGGATCATGCGGTAGAGAATTGTGTTGTTCTACCTGGTTAACTGATTTTCGTTCAGTAAGCACCAGTGCTGCCAGGTATCAACAATTATCCTTGAATCCTTTAAAGCTAGCAGGACAATGTGGTAAGTTGAAGTGCTGTTTAAACTATGAGTTAGACAGCTACATGGATGCGATCAAAGATTTTCCTGACACTTCAATTAAGTTGGAAACACGCAGGGGAAGAGCCTTTCATCAAAAGACTGACATTTTCAGCCGACGTATGTGGTATTCGTATCCGGACGATCCGGGTAATTTTATTCTAGTATCGGTTGATCGAGTAAAAGCCATTTTGGAATTAAACAAGCAAGAAATTCAGCCCGATGATTTGGTTGAATTTAAAGATATACCGGTAGTAGAGAAAAAACCTGATTATGAAAATGTTGTTGGACAGGACAGCTTAACTCGTTTTGATTCTAAGAAAAAATCGAATAACCGCAATAAACGGAAGAAGCAAAAAACGACGGTGGCTAGTGGCGAAACTGCAGTTAGCCAAAAACCTAAAGCTCCCAAACCTGCTCGACCACAAGGAGCTGCACCGCAAAAAAATGATGCTGGGAAAGGTAATTCACCTAATCGTTTCAAAAATAAACGCAAACCAATGCGTCCTGGAAATACACCTCCACCCAAAGAAAATTAATTTGTTGAACCGTAACATGCTAGCGTTAAAATCATTTAACCAAATACCTGCAATTTTACTTTGCTTCATGTTGTTGGGCCTATTCGGTGCATGCGACTCCAACCGCATCTTCGAAGAAAATAAAGAAATAGAAAATGGAATATGGAACTCAAAAAACAAAGTGCGATTTGAGGTTACCATTCAGGATACTTTACAATTGCATAATTTT
>DGQS01000097.1 GCA_002389785.1 Bacteroidetes bacterium UBA4408 | reverse complement strand
GAGAACTTCAACAACCCTTACACCGCTCAAAGTATCACCGATTTCTGGCGACGCTGGCACATCACTTTGGGGTCTTGGATGCGCAATTATTTGTACATACCCTTAGGAGGAAACAAGGTATCAAAAAGTCGCTTGTATTTTAATCTTTGGTTGGTGTTTTTAGCCTCCGGGTTCTGGCACGGTGCCTCGTGGAATTTTATTATTTGGGGGGCCTTTCATGGATTTTTTTTAGTGATAGAACGTGCCTTTTTATTACGTTGGCTTGAGAACATTCCCTCGCTTTTTAAAACTTTATTAACTTTTATCGTGGTTATGACCGGGTGGGTGTTTTTTAGGCTGGAAGCTTTTGATGATGCGATACAGTATATTTCCAAAATGTTTTCGTTTAAAGGGATGTTTACCGAATTGCATCCTTTAACAGCCGAAGTAAAAACAATTTTTACACTTGCGATGCTATTTGCCTTTTTTACTCTTTCAAAAAAAGGACAACTGATACAAGATTGGTTTTATGCAAGATCGCACGGCTTTAAGGCTTATTTATTTTTATCCATCGTCAGTATTGTATTGTTTTCGCTCAGTCTTGCATCTATCACCGGCACAGGATTTAACCCGTTTATTTATTTCAGATTTTAAACATGGAAACTAAAAAAACGAAACGGTTATTCAATTTTTTGCTGTTGTTGTTGGTGTTACCACTGCTTATACACTTGGTAGGCTTGCCAAAATTAAAAAGTTTAAAGGGGGCGGTTACTGAATCTCCTAAACCAAAATTTGCAGTTACAAAGTGGTTTGAAGGCGATTATCAGAAGGAAGCCGAAGTTTACCTCAACGAAAAGTTTGGATTGCGCAATTTTTTTATTCGTTTGAATAATCAGGTTGCATATAGTTTTTATGGGCTTGCCAAGGCTAATGGAGTAGTAATTGGCAAGGATGGGTATTTGTTTGAAAAAAGCTACATTGATGCCTATTATGGGCGTGATTTTTTGGGCAAAGATAGCATTGATGCACTTTTGAATAAGGTTAAATATATTCAGGATACCTTGCATAAAAGAGGAATTGATTTGGTTGTTGTTATAAATCCGGGCAAAGGCTCTTATTTACCTGAAAAAATCCCCGATAACCTTCGTTCCGCAAAAGGAATTACAAACCATGAATATTTTTCAATTAAAGCTCAAGATCTTCAAATAAATCTTTTGGATTTTAATACCTATTTTCTTCGAAACAAAGACAAATTTCGCTACCCTCTTTTTCCAAAATGTGGTATTCATTGGAGTACCTATTGTGAAATCTTAGCTAAAGATTCCTTACTGTCATATATTGGTTATTTGACCAAAATTCAAACTCCCGATATAATCATAGATACCGTATTGTGGGGAAGAGGGAATAAATTTAGAGAAGATGACATTAAAGACGGAATGAACATATTGTGGGGGCCCGAAGTTGGAAAGGTTGGTTATCCAAAATATCATATTGTTGAAAAAGGACGCACCCGACCCAATGTACTAGTTGTTGCAGATAGCTTTTATTGGGGAATTTATGGCAATGAAGACATTTCTAAGTTATTTGCAAAAAATCAATTTTGGTTTTACTTTCATGAATTGTATAATGCGGAATGGGGCAATGTTAAATATCCTGATCAAATTTCTTTAGATGAGGAAATAAGTAAACATCAAGTTGTTATAATTATGGCTACCGAATCAACGCTTCCTAGGTTTGGTTGGGGCTTTGTTCAAAAAGCATATACACAATTTCAACCTAGGAAAACTCAATAAATTATAGATTAAGAAGTCATGCAAACTCGAATGGTTTTCTTGCACCTTATAATTCTTGTTTTGCTGATGTACATATTAGATCTTTTGGACATCATAAAAATTTTTCCTTTGGGCGACAACTTATTAAAGTGGGATGCTACATGGTACAATTCTATAAAACTATACGATTATTCTTATTCTGAAAAAATCCAAAGCAATTCCGGTTTTTTTCCATTGTTTCCTTTCGTTTGGAAAGTTTTACATCTTTCAGCAGTTCAAATTAGTTTGGTTAATGCTTTACTAGCAATACTTTCGCTGTCAGTTCTGGCTTCTACTTTTCAAATAGATGGTTTGCGCTTCCTGCTGCTTCTTTCATTGCCCAGCTGTTTTTTTCTTTATGTTCCTTATGCCGAGAGTGTCTTTTTTTGTTGCTGCACTATTCTGTTAGTTGGGTATACTAAAAACAATCCTTATATGGTGGTTGCAGGATTAGCTCTTGCTGCAACAACTAAAGCTACCGCTCTTTTTTTTATTCCTTCCATTGTATTTACTGAATTGGTTTTTCAAAATAAATCATCCTTTTGCTACGTCCGTTTTTTTAAAAACATTTTGTGCTATTCTTTTGCTGTTTTACTTGGAATTTCAGCCGTTGTGCTCTTACAATTTTACAAAACTGGCGTTTGGTTTGCGTATTTTAAGGCACAAAGTGTTCACTGGAATCGTTCGTTTAGTATTCCACATTTTCCTCTTACAACATGGGATGCGTCTCGAATATTAGCTTTAGACTCTGTGGCTTTTGTTATTGGATTAGTTGCTCTATTAGTCTCGGTAAACTTGGCAAAAAATTGGTTTAGTGCTTCTTTTTCAGATTCTGTAAATCGTTCAAAAAGTTTGTTGTTTTCTACCTCTTACTTGGCCTGTGTGCTAGGAAGCATTTTATTTTTTAATCCAATTGATAGAGAAACCAATACAACCTCCATACTTAGTATTAATCGATACGTTTTTACTGCTCCCTTTCTAATTGTTTTGTTAGAGTACCTTTGTGTTTCGCTAAAAAAGCAGGTAATAAAACCAACTGTTGTAGTAAGTTTTGTTATGCTGTGTTCGATGTTTTTTGGAGCATATCATAGCATTAAAATCTTTTTTTTATTTATGCTATTATCCCTTTTTTGTTATTTGTGGTTAATGGCATATTCAAAAAAACAATTCTATTTTACTGGAATTGTTTTATATTTCATAACTCTTGTTTTACAAATTTTATTGCTAAATGCTTTTATTGCAAATAAATGGGTAGGATGAAAGAGAGCGATAAAATAGTCCTTAAAAATCGAATGCATGTATCAAAATAAAAAAGTGATAGTAGTTTTACCAGCCTACAATGCAGCAAAAACACTTGAAAAAACAGTTAACGACATACCAAAAAACATTGTCGACGAGCTTGTTTTGGTTGACGACAATAGCAGCGATTCAACCATTGATATAGCTATGAAAATTGGCATAAAACACATTATTAAACATGAAAAAAACAAAGGCTATGGAGGTAATCAAAAAACATGTTATAAAAAAGCCCTTGATCTAGAAGCAGATATTGTTATTATGCTTCACCCCGATTATCAATACACTCCTCTTTTGATAGAATCAATGGTTGCCATTATTGGTAATGGTTTGTATCCGGTGGTGTTGGGCTCACGCATTCTGGGAAAAGGTGCTCTATTAGGAGGTATGCCGCTGTATAAATATATCGCAAATCGCATGCTTACCTTTATCCAAAATTTGCTTCTTAATCAAAAGCTTTCCGAATATCACACTGGCTACCGTGCTTATCAAAAGGAAGTTTTGCAAAGAATCAATTTTGAAAACAATTCCGATGATTTTATTTTTGACAATGAAATCATAGCTCAGATATTTTATGCCGGATTCGAAATTGGAGAAATTACATGTCCTACGAAGTATTTTAAAGAAGCATCTAGTATCGGCTTTTTAAGAAGCGCAAAGTATGGTATTGGTGTATTATGGGTTTCACTTTTATATCGATTAACAAAGATGGGGATTTACCAATGGCGATTGTTGAAAAATTAAATTTCGTATGCTAATCAAGTTAAAAACAAGTTATTTTCCTCGGTCTTCGCCTTGGATCTTCTTCCTCGCACTTATTGTAATATCGATAGTTTACAACTATCAAACTATTTTATTTCGTCCTCCCGGAGTTATACATCAATGGCGTCAATGTGATTGTTTATCGTTAGCAGCCACCTATTTTTCATTCGATGCAAATTTCTTTTCCCCTGGCGTTTTTTATTTGGGGGGTCCGGGAACCGGCATGGTAGCAAGCGAGTTTCCTATTATTTATTATTTCGTTGCACAACTATGGAAACTTTTTGGTCAGCATGAAATTATTTTTCGGTTAATTACCCTTTCTGTTGTTTTTGCTGGTTTATTTTATCTGTTTCGAATGCTCGAAGAAATACTAAATGATTCTATTTGGGCCATAACCCTTACTTTGTTTTTATTTACCTCTCCAATTCTTGCCTATTATGGTAATAGTTTTTTAATGGACCCTTACGGACTTTCGTTCGCACTTATTGGTTGGTATATGTTTGCGAAATATTATACAAGTTCAAAAAAGCACTATTTTTATTTAGCTTCTTTGTTTTTTCTATTTGCCGGATTACTAAAAATCTCGTCTCTTATTAGTTTTTTTGCACTTTTTCTACTTTGTGTTTTAGAGCTTTTGGGACTTCAGCTAAGGAAAGATAAACCGGTTTTTACACAGCCCTTAATGCAATTGGTGGTTTTTGTAAGTACCTTTTTAATTATTGCCAGCTGGTACATGTATGCTAACTCTTACAATAATTTAAATGGCTTGGGAGTATTTTTAATTGGAATTATGCCTATTTGGGATTATGCTTCCAATGATATTTATGCTCGAATTGAACATTTCTCCGGTGCAATTACGATGCACCAATTTCTTAATATTGAAGCTTTGTGGATGGTATTTACGCTGTTTTTTTTACAGTTTGCATTTCTAAAAAATGCAAATCGATTTTTTCTATTCACTTCGCTCCTGCTTTTTTTCGCAGTTTTATTATTTCTTGTTTTGTGGTTTGGGGCTATTACCGAGGAGCATGATTATTATATGACCAATTTGTTGGTTTTTGTTGTCTTTTCATTGCTTTCCTTTTTTGTAGCTTTAAAAAACACCTTTCCCTCCGCTTTTGTTTCTACTTGGCTCAGGACCATTTTTGTTATATTACTTATTTATAACATCCAATTAACCAGTAAAAAAACAGCTGTGCGCTATTTTAATACAGCTGACGAGAATTACCCTTCATGTTATTCTGAAAACGAAATTGGCGTGCTAAAATGGACTAAGTTTGATTTTTCAATGCACAAAGAAGCTCTTATTCACTGTCATTCCTATTTTCAATCAATCGGTATTAAGCCAGATGATAAGGTGATAAGTTTACCTGATATTAGCTTCAATATTTCACTTTATTTGATGAATCAGCGTGGTTGGACACAAGGTGCTTCCTTTGAACCATTGTCAATAACCTGGTTTACTGACAAAATTAGAATGGGTGCCCGTTATTTAATTATTAACGATGATCAAATTTGCAATGACCCGGTGATTAAATTGTTTACAAACCACAAAATAGGATCTTATAAAAACATCGATGTTTACAAATTGTATTAGCTACATGTTCATTTATTAGTAATGCAATTAGTCCGTTAAATCCAGTATTGTTTATCCTCCAAATCACCCTTTTTAGCTATTTATAATTAGCTTCTTGTGCACGTATTTCGCAGAGTTTAAAATTTGTTTAATCGTGCAAGCCTCATCCTCTTTTCAAAATATTTTGTTTATTGATATAGAAACCGTTCCCATTGTTTATGAGTATTCGAAACTCTCAGATGAAGCGCGTGAATTGTGGGATGCAAAATTTCGCTTTTTAAGAACCGAAGGAAAAAGTCCTGAAGAGGACTATTCCAAAGCTGGGATTTATGCAGAATTTGCTAAAATCGTGTGCATTTCTACTGGTTATATCATACATCAAAATAACAGCAAAAAAATGATGCTAAAATCCTTTTACAGGGCGGATGAAAAAAAATTATTACTCGATTTTTGTAAATACCTGCAGTCCTATCAAAAAAAGAACTTATTGCTTTGTGCACATAACGGTAAAGAATTCGACTTTCCGTTTATTGCCCGCCGATTACTAATTAACGGAATAAAACTGCCGGCCTGCCTTAATTTGGCCGGCAAAAAACCCTGGGAAGTTCCCCACCTCGACACCCTGGAATTGTGGAAGTTTGGTGATTATAAAAACTTCACATCGTTAAATTTGCTTGCTTATATTTTTCATATTCCAACCCCAAAAAACGACATTGATGGAAGCAAAGTAGCACAAGTATATTGGGAAGAAAAAAATTTGAAACGAATTGTGCGGTATTGCGAAAAAGATGTAATCACAGTGGCACAGCTACTATTGAGATTCAACCACGAAAACCTGCTGGATGAAAAAAATGTTTTTGCAGCAGAGTAATTTTTATTGCTTTAATTTGCAATTGTGTCAACGACTTCCTTACTCGAAATAAAAAATTTGCGTACCGAGTTTCGCACGGAAAACGAAACTGTAACTGCTGTAAATGGAATTTCCTTTTCATTAAACAAAGGCGAAACTATTGGTATTGTTGGGGAATCAGGATCCGGAAAATCGGTTACCTCTCTTTCGCTCATGCGCTTAATTGCTTCGCCCCCCGGAAAAATCACCGGCGGCGAAATGCTTTTCAATTCTACTACCCAAGGTAAAGTTGACTTAGCGACTTTACCCGAGAAGCAATTGCGAAAACTGCGAGGTAATGAAATTGCCATGATTTTTCAAGAACCCATGACCTCTCTTAATCCTGTTTATACATGTGGGAATCAAGTGATGGAGTCCTTGCTATTGCACAAAAATCTATCAAGGTCTGCCGCCAAAGCACGTACCATCGAATTGTTTAAAGAAGTACAACTCCCTCGGCCAGAGCAACTGTTTGATAGTTATCCACATCAATTATCGGGAGGTCAAAAACAACGGGTCATGATAGCTATGGCTATTTCTTGTAACCCTGCTTTGTTAATTGCCGACGAACCTACAACCGCTCTTGATGTTACCGTTCAAAAAAGCATTCTTGAATTGTTACAAAGTTTGCAGCAACGGTATCAAATGGGAATTCTCTTTATTACACATGACCTGGGTGTGGTTGCTGAGCTTGCCGATAAAGTGATTGTTATGTATCGTGGGAACATTGTGGAACAGGGTGCTGTGAATGATATTTTTACCAAGCCCCAACATCCTTATACCAAAGGACTATTGGCTTGCAGGCCTCCAATGCACGCGCGTCTGAAGCGCTTGCCGGTTGTTTCTGATTTTATGATCACTGACAACAGTGGTTTGCTTGTTGAAAACAAAGCTACAGTGACGGATATAACACAACAATTAGTCATTACTGCCGACGAAAGAGCTACTCGTTTAAGCAACTTATACGCACAAGCGCCATTGCTTCAATTAAAAAATCTAAAAACCTACTTCCCTATTAGTAATGGACTTTTTGGTAAAGTAACCGACTACGTAACAGCTGTTGACGCTATTACTTTTGACGTATACCCCGGTGAAACGCTAGGATTGGTTGGCGAATCAGGCTGTGGAAAAACCACATTGGGACGCAGTATCTTGCGCCTGGTTGAACCTACTTCCGGAGAAATCTTATACAAGGGAGTGAACATCCGCAATTTATCGTACGAAGAAATGCGCAAAATGCGCAAGGAAATGCAGTTGATTTTTCAAGACCCCTACTCTTCCCTCAACCCAAGAATTACCATTGGAAAAGCCATTATGGAACCCATGCAAGTACACAAAGTTCTTGCAAACGACCACGATCGAAAAAATAAGGTAATTGAGTTACTAGAACGTGTTAGCATGAGTGAAAAACATTTTAATCGCTATCCACACGAGTTTTCCGAGGGTCAACGTCAGCGCATTTGTATT
>DGQS01000136.1 GCA_002389785.1 Bacteroidetes bacterium UBA4408 | reverse complement strand
TAAACGAATTAAAGCAAATACACTGTAATTTAATATATCGAGGTAATTTGCGTCAATGCCTTCTGAAATAAGGGAAATTCCTTTATTGTCTTCAATCTGTTTGGTACGCATTAGTTTCATTAAAATTAAATCGGTGAGCGATGAAATGCGCATTTCACGCCAAGCTTCGCTATAATCGTGGTTCTTATTTTCCATCAATTCTTTTGCCTGTTTTGCAAATTGATCGTATAGCTTCTCGGCTTTTGCAGCGGGCAATTCCAATTCGTCTTTCTCAGTTAAGGTAAGTTGAATTAACCCTATGATGGCATAATTCACTAAGCCAATGTATTCAGATTGCACGTCTTCGTTAATCTTTTGCATGCCCTTTTGTTCGATGCTTCGAATGCGTTGTGCCTTTATATACAACTGATCGGTGATGCTTTGGGTGCGGAGTATTCGCCAGGCGCTTCCGTAATCGTGCATTTTTTTTACAAAAATGTCTTTACATTTCTTTATACTTGAATCAAATTGTGCTGAAGTAGTACTCATTCGTTTAACAAAAATTCAGGGGATTACAGATTAGGCTTTGTACTGATTTTACATTTTTATGGCTGGTAAAGATACTCCTTTTTTAAAAAAATCAACACTCAACTGTGGGGGACAACTGTTGGATATTTCGAGTCCGAGGGTAATGGGAATTTTAAACGTTACTCCCGATTCATTTTTTGATGGAAACCAGTACACAGTGGAAGCAAAAATAAAAGCAAGAGTGGGTGTGATGATTTCTGAAGGAGTTGATATTATTGACATTGGAGGCGTTTCTACACGGCCAAAAAGTTCGTTAATAACTGAACGGGAAGAACTTAAAAGAGTACTTCCGGCAGTTGAAATGATACACGATTCATTTCCAAACGCCTTGCTATCCATTGATACATTTCGTGCTACGGTAGCTAAAAAAAGTATTCTCGCAGGAGCACATCTAGTGAACGATATTAGTGCCGGAAGCTTTGACAAAAAAATGTTTGATACCCTTGCCGAACTTGGAGTTCCTTATTGTATGATGCACCTTAGCGGAAGCTTTTCAAGCATGCATCAAAATACGGTTTACAAAAATTTGTTAAAAGAAATGCTGCAGTATTTTTCATTAAAAATTGAGCAATTGCGCATTCGTGGTATAAAAGATATTGTTATTGATCCCGGATTTGGATTCAGTAAATCGCTTGAACAAAATTTTCACTTGCTTAAAAATTTATCTTTGCTGCAACTACTTGATGTTCCAATTTTGGTAGGAATTTCACGAAAATCAATGATTAACAAATTGCTTAAAACTACTCCTGAAGAAGCCTTGAACGGCAGTACGGTGCTCAATACGCTTGCCTTGCAAAACGGTGCTTCAATTTTACGAGTGCACGATGTAAAACAAGCCAAACAAGCCATTCAGTTATTTTCATATTACCAGCAACAAGCATGATACTAACCGCTTTACCTGATTTTTTTAATTTTCGTTGGCTTGATGTACTCGATATTTTTTTAGTTGCCTTGCTCTTGTATCAAGTATATAAATTGGTAAGAGGCACGGTAGCAGTGAATATTTTTATTGGAATTTTGGCAATCTACTTTTTTTGGTTTGTAGTGAAGGCCCTTCACATGCAATTGCTGGGAACCTTGCTTGGACAGTTTATAGGAGTTGGTGTAATTGCTTTAATAATTGTATTTCAACAAGAAATTCGGAAATTTTTATTGCTCATAGGAACCAGTAATTTGTTCAGTAAAACTAAATTCAGCAGTTCCTTGTTAAATTTTGGAACCGATACCAAAAAGAAATTTGCAGGCGAACTCAATTCCATTGCTAAGGCTTGCCGTAGCATGTCGGAAAGTAAAACCGGTGCAATCATCGTTATTGAAACCAATTCGGATTTAAGCTTTTACGCCAAAACCGGCGACATGATTCAAGCGAAGATTTCGGTGCGTTTACTCGAAAGTATATTTTTTAAAAATTCACCTTTGCACGATGGGGCAATTATTATTTCAGGAAATTTAATTCAGGCGGCCAGATGTGTTTTGCCGGTTAGTGAAAATACCAGCTTCCCTGCTAATTTAGGGATGCGTCACCGGGCTGCAGCCGGAATTACAGAAGTTACCTCCTCCTTGGCAATTGTAGTATCGGAACAAACCGGAGAAATTGCTATTTCACGCGACGGAAATTTATCGCTCAACATTTCGCCTGATCGATTGATTCAGGAAATTGAGAAAGCGATGGAGAATAATTGATTGAGAATTCAGAATTCAGAATTGAGAATTGAGAATTGAGAATTTGGGAATTTGATTATAAAAAATCAGGGTCACTCTGATCGGAGTCGAAGAGGTGGGCAGGTGAGGAGTTTGCTAGTATTGAAAGGATGAATTTATTGAGCTTTGATATTTTAGAATTATAGATTATAAATTAAAATTTGAAGCGGCAACATACTACTTACGAAGCCTTCTTATTTTTTTCTTCAAATTCTTTAATTAATTCTTCATCCGTTTTACCTAAGTTATTGATGCAGGCTTCGGCATCTTTGGCAATTTTTTCGTTGGGAAATTTCTTGATTACTTCACGGTACATTTGCTCGGCTTGTCCCAGTTGATGCAATTGATTATCGTAAATAAAAGCTTGCAAAAACAAACAATACGCAGCTTTATCGAAATCGGGATATTTTTCATATACCTGCTTAAAATACTCAATGGCTTCCAGCGAATGATTCAAACTGCTCGAAATTTCACCGGCTTTATATAAATACTCGGCTGCCAATTTCGTGTCGGGATAATCCCTCACTACGTTGGTATAAATATTCACCGTTTTTTGTGCAGCATCTTTATTAAATCCTGCTTCAGGATGCGCATACAATACTTTTTCCATCGAATCAATTTGATGCAAATAACTGGCTTCTGTCATCTTGGTAACTGTAGCCTTTGGAGCCGGCGAATTACAAGCTATCGAGAAAATAAGTGTTGAGTAAATCAGGCTTTTTAATAAATTCAATTTCATAAAAGTTTACTTATTTTTTGGTTGGAAATTTCATGTTGTAATCTACTTCTACTTTACCTTTACTGATGTCGCTAAGTTTGCCTTTAATCAAGGTTTTCTTAAAGGCATTGAGTTTATCGGTAAATAATTTTCCTTCAATGTGATCGTATTCATGCTGTATCACACGCGCAGCTAATCCGCTGAATTCTTCTTCATAATACTCCCAGTTTTCATCGTAATAGCGCACCAAAATTGTTGGCTTGCGTAAAATATCCTCACGAATACCGGGAATACTCAGGCAGCCTTCATTGAAGCTCCACTCCTCTCCGCTTTCTTCTACAATTATGGGATTAATAAAAACCTGAACAAAATCAGCTAGTTCAGGCTCTTTGTCTTCAAAGGGTGATGCATCCACAATAAATAAACGGATCGATTTACCAATTTGTGGAGCCGCCAAACCAACGCCATGTGCATTGTCCATCGTATCAAACATATTGTCGATTAAGGCCTGTAAATCAGGATAATTTTTATCAATTTCTTTCGCAACTTTTTTCAATACGGGATCACCGTAGGCTACAATGGGTAGTATCATTCAATGCGTGTTGTGTTTGGTAAAATTTACTTGTTGTAAATACGATTGCAAAATTAAGGTCGCACTTACTTTATCAACGGTTTCTTTATTTTGACGATCCTTCTTTTTGAGCCCTCCGTCAATCATTGCCTGAAAAGCCATTTTAGAAGTATAACGTTCATCCATGCGTTCGACAGGAACAGTTGGAAACTTCTTTTTCAACTCCTGTACAAATTTCTCTGTCATTTCGGTTGAATGTGTAGCTGTATTATTCAATCGTTTAGGCTCTCCAACTACTATGCACACTACATTTTCCTTGGCAAGGTAGTTTTTCAAAAATGTAAATACTTCCGCAGTACTTATTGTATCCAATCCATTTGCTATCATTTGCAAAGTATCGGTTACGGCAAGGCCAACCCTTTTTCCTCCATAATCAATTGCCAAAATACGCGACATTAAATCTACTTTTTTATGAAATACAAAGATACTTTTTTTGATGGAAGCTGGATTGAAATTGGATAGTTGATTAAAAATACAATAAAGTAGTTATTTCTTTCAGCTGATAAACTTTAATCACAACTTGAAATTAGCTGTGCCCATTTCTTTACAAGTGGCAGCAAATAAATACATTACAAGGCTAACTGAATCCTGCTTTTATGGGGAATTATTCCTGAATATTTGATAAATTATTTTGGTAGAAAAGTATCAATCTATTACTGGCTAAGTATTAACAGCTCTTCAGTCGAAATAAAATTTGTAAATCCTTTTTTAGAAAGTCCTTTAATAAGCTCTTTGTCTCAACTCCAGATTTTACATCTAAAATGTTTTGAATATGCAACATAATGAGTGTCGTTTGGATCAATGTCTGAAACTAACTTTTCAGCCACCAACCAATGTGATTTTTTAATTTGCTCGGCTGATATGAAATTAATGTTCTTACAAATAAGAAATTCAGCTTCTCGTACTTGTTCTAGATTCATTTTTGAAATTATACACAACTTTGAATGATGCTAGTAAATTTCATTCCACAGAAAATCTGGAGCTATAAAGTCAAACTTATTTTTAGAGTTTATTAATAAGTCACCAATTTTTCCTTTAGAGTTAATTATACCACTGAACACAATATTTGCATCAACGATTAACCTCACTTGATGAATCTTTTGCGGTTTTTAGTCCACCAGGTTGCATTTACTTCATCTGATAATTTGTCAATGTCTGATTGTTTTGCTTTGCTTTTGGAAGTTGCTTCAAGGTATTTTACGTAATCAATAACTCTTTGAAGTCCAAAGCTGTCAACTGAGGAAGAGACTGTTATTGTTATTTGGTTATTGGCATTTCGTTCAACCAGCATGGGATACATTTTGATATTTCAAATTAACGAAAAAATTCAAATCATTTTACGAATTACTACATTTTAACTCTATGCCCATCGTTCAATAATTGTGTAAATCTTATATCTAATGTGATTCACCATTCTTAACCATGAAGTACAAAAAGAAAAACACGAAGAACACTCTTGTAGAATACTATCGCAAACAATAAATGACATCTCAAGTTAGTATACTAGCAAACTCAATACTTCCAATTAATTGGTAATAAAATTCTATAGCAGTGCACTACCGGTTAAGCATAAAAATTAACTTTGTGCTTCAAACTAAGTACACATGCAAAAATTAATTGAAGCCGCCTGGAATAACCGCGAGTTACTGAAAGAAAAAGAAACCCAACAATGCATTCGCGAAGTGATTGATTTGCTCGATAAAGGAAAAATGCGAGTTGCAGAGCCAAACAGTGATGGTTGGATAGTAAATGAATGGATTAAAAAAGCAGTCATACTTTATTTTCCAATTCAAAAAATGGAGACAATTGAATTGGGCATTTTTGAATTTCACGATAAAATGAAACTAAAAACCAATTACCAACAAGCCGGTGTTCGAGTGGTTCCTCCTGCGGTTGCACGATACGGAGCACATTTGGCAAGTGGGGTAATTATGATGCCAAGCTACGTTAATATTGGCGCTTACGTTGATAGCGGCACCATGGTTGATACCTGGGCAACTGTTGGTTCCTGTGCTCAAATAGGAAAGGATGTACATTTGAGTGGTGGCGTAGGTATTGGCGGGGTGCTTGAACCGGTACAAGCAGCTCCTGTAATAATTGAAGATGGTTGTTTTATTGGTTCCCGTTGTATAGTTGTTGAAGGCGTGCACGTTGAAAAAGAGGCGGTTTTAGGAGCCAATGTAGTGCTCACCATGAGTACAAAAATTATTGATGTTACCGGCAGTTCTCCTGTTGAACACAAAGGCCGAGTACCGGCACGTTCGGTGGTGATACCGGGTTCTTACTCCAAAGAATTTGCTGCCGGAACTTATCAGGTTCCTTGTGCACTAATCATTGGAAAACGAAAAGAAAGTACCGATTTAAAAACCTCTTTGAATGCTGCATTGAGGGAATATAATGTAGCAGGTTAAGGCTTGCATTTTTTATTCATTAGTTTAATTCTGTTAATTGTAAGTTGCTTTTTGAATTAACTTTCAATACCTTCGATACATAAACTATTGAAGATGAAAAAATTATTAATCCTACTGTTACTTTCAAGCTTCACATTTTTTACTGCAAACGCATCACATCAATTAGGTGGAGAAATAACCTGGGAATGTTTAGGTACTGGCAAATATATTTTCACATTAAAATTATATCGCGATTGCAATGGTTCAACATTAGGTAATGGTAATCAAACCTTAGTCGTAAGTAATCACACTACTATAACTTCTATTCCTGTTTTTTATCAGTTTCCTTCTAGAGACTTATCCCCTGTTTGCAATAACCCGCTTATGCAAAAGAGCTGTGGACCGCGATTATCAAATGGAACTTATGGAATTGTAAACGGTACAAATAACAATGGAGCCGTTGAAGAATTAATTTTTAAATCAAATCCGATTACATTAACTGGCGTGCCAGGGCCGAATGGTTGGGTTTTTTCTTGGTCACTTTGTTGTAGAAGTGTCAATTTAACAAATATTTCAAATCCTTCTACAGCTGGAATATGCATACGATCAAAAATGTATTCAAATAGTTCGAATGGAATTTCATTAAATGCTAACCCCTGTTTTGATAATTCACCTCAATTTACTGAGAAACCGGTTGTAAATTTATGCACAGGGTATCCGGTTTCTTTTTACGAAGGAGCATTCGATAAAGAATTAGATTCATTGGCTTATAGTTGGGACAAACCTTTGAATGAATACTTTTTAGGTACATTCAACCAAACAAATCCTAGTTCAGTTAATTTTGATACGAATTATTCGTTTTCAAGTCCATTTCCATCAGCTGCGCTTCATCCTCAAAACATAGCAGCAATGATAGATCCATATACCGGAGAAATTAATTACACTTCGTATACACAAGGAAATTTTGTTGCAGTTGTAAAAGTAAGTAGCTATCGAAATGGAAAATTAAATTCCGAAATTTTTCGCGAGTACGTACATATTATTCAGCCTTGCGGAATCAATAATAATGCACCTGTTTTTACTGCACCTTTCAACAATGCCAGTTCATTTGATACTACCATAACAGCCGGGGATGCCGTACATTTTTCTATTCTAGCAACCGATAATGATTTAATGCCGGTTACATCAAACCCTCAAATGTTGGCCATTTTTGCCGGTAGCGATCAATTTGACACTACTACATTTTCGTCAAATTCAACGAATTGTAATAAACCTCCATGTGCAGGTATTTCCACCCTGCCCGGCATCTACTCGCAAACAACTGCTGCGCTTCATATTGATTGGCAAACTTCCTGTGAAAACTTAAAGGACGCTTCAGAAAATTATTTAAACTCTAAAACTTATTATTTTAATTTTTCGGCTCAAGATGATTATTGTCCTGCACCTGCTAGGCAATCTAAAATGGTTAAAATTAATGTAGTTGAAAAAGAAAAACTCAGTGCTCCGCAAAATATTACTGCCAACATTTTACCCAATTGCGATGTGGTATTGAAATTTATTAAACCACAAGATTTAACAGGGGTATTTAATGGCTATTTTGTATATGGAAGCGATACCCCCACCGGGAACTTTACTTTGCTTGACAGTTCTTTGAATTATTTAAGTGATTCAATTCTTCTATCCGGCAATAAATTTAACAGTATGGTAAATTATTTATTTGTACTTACGCGTTCAGGATGTACAAGCAAGCTATACTCTAAAAATTCAGATACCCTTCAACTTGTATATCTCATTGATCCTCCTAATCCTACAGCTATACAAGTTGGACCAAATGGCGATGTTACCTTAAAATGGAGTTTACCTTTAACAGCTTTAAATTTTATCGACAGCTATTTAATTTATGCTTCTACATTAGCTTCAGGACCATTTGTAGTGTATGATAGTATTACTAATTTACACAACGATTCCATTGTTTTTCAGAATACAACCGCCAATTCCAATCCTATTTATTTCTATATGCAAAGTCGTTCGCATTGTGGTGGTAATTTTTTATCTGCAAGTTCCGATACTATATCTACTTGGGGCTATGAAACGAATGGTTTATTTCTTACACCTAATCCGGCCGATAGTTATTTAGAACTCTTATCATCACAGGATGCTGTAGTAAAAATTTACAGTAAAATTGGTGAACAAATAAGGACTGAAAATTTAGTGATTGGAGTGAATCGAATAGATCTTTCAAACTTCAAAAGTGGCATCTATTTCTTACAATGGAAAACTAAAAATTACAGCCAACTAAAGAAGCTGATTGTTTTGCATTAAAGGAGGCTCAATAATTACGGCTCTTAACTTTTTAAGAATTTTACGACGCTATTAGTTAAGAAATTAGTACAATAGCATTAAGTTGGGAATACTTAATTTGAATTAACGTTCAACAAGCAATGCTAGTGCTGCATTGATTAACATACTATTTTATTCGGATTGCTCAACGCTTTGCGTTTTTTTACGAAAGGTTATTTTCGACTCTCTTTTACTCAGCAAGCGTTCAATGTTTTTTTGATGCCTTACCAAAACAATTACGGTAATAAACATGCTAAATATTACCATGCTTGGAACGCGCGAATCCATGGCAAAAATAACCACATTGGGGAACGCAAAAGATACAATGATTGAACTCAGCGAAACATACTTGGTGGCTACAAATACCACTATAAAAACTCCCAATGAAATTAATGCTGCGGTAGTATTCAATGCCAGCACTATTCCTAACAAGGTAGCTACACCCTTCCCTCCTCTAAATCCAACATACACCGGAAACACATGCCCCATTAAAGCTGCAACCGCAAACACCAATTCGAGATTAACCAGTTGCTCCGAGCCCGCAGGAAAACCGCTGATAAAATCTGCCAGTTTCACAGAAGTCCAACCCTTTAATACATCAATAATCAGCACCGGAATTCCGGCTTTATAACCCAATACTCGAAAAGTGTTGGTTGCTCCTGAATTTCCGCTTCCAAATTCGCGTACATCAATGTTGTAAAAATATTGCCCAATCCAAACCGAAGTTGGTATGGATCCCATCAAGTAGGCAATAAGCACATACAAAATGTTTTCGGGTGTTATCATACCTTACTTTTGTTCCATCTCTAATTTTTTCAAAAAGGCAGTCTTTTTTGCCGCCGTTGAAAGGTTATACGAATATTGTGTTTGTCCTTTTTCTACATCCATTTTTCGCTTGTCGGATTTCATGTCTTTGATAATGGTATTAAACTTTTCATCCGTTGAAACGGCTTGCATCAAGCTGGTTTGATAATTAAAGAAGTACCAATTGGCTCCATCAATTTCGAGGTAAACCGTTAGCACATCACCCGCTCTCTTCTTAGCCAGTTCAATTTTACCGCCCATAAATTTATTAATTTGATTTTTAAATACACTTCCAACGCCAATTGGTCCTTCCGACACAAAAGATTTGCTGATGGAATTCCACTTCATTTTTACATCCGT
Source organism: Bacteroidetes bacterium UBA4408 (assembly GCA_002389785.1). Classification (GTDB taxonomy): domain Bacteria; phylum Bacteroidota; class Bacteroidia; order UBA4408; family UBA4408; genus UBA4408. The sequence continues at coordinate 1,308 of DGQS01000136.1, read as the reverse complement.
TAAAATAATGGAATGTTCCAATGCATCCGGAAACTTTTTAAAAGTACCATAGAGGTTTACTTGTGAAATTAATTTATCAGCTTCCGTTTTTCCAATCATTTCGCGCAATGCCTTCTCATAAGTTGGTCGGCTCAAAGTGGCAAAAGGCGCACTGGAAGTTTCAAAGCGATTGCCCATATTTTTTAAAGCATCCTCTGCAAAGAAAAAATCGAGTGTAATTACCACATCAAAATTCACCGAATCATTTTGCACATCGTCTATTCCATTTCCATATACGTTAAATTTAACTTGGCCTAAACCATTCGTCATTTCTAGCTTTCCTTCGGCATATAATTTACAGGTGGAAGTATTTAAGCTCACATAATTGCCCGGAAAATTAATTTCTTTGATTTTATCCTTGTTCGAAATTTTGTATTCACGCGTCACTTTATCGTAAAATAAAAATCCATCGGCACCGGCAATTACCTGATCACTAAATGTGACTCGCTTGCTTAAAAAAGCCGGATAACAATGGGCCGAATCGGCTGTGTAAGTAATACCGGCAATGAGTTTATCGTTGCTGTTATCCTTCATTTCTTTTGAAATAGGAATGTAAATTTCTTCCGGATTTATTTCTCCACTAAAACTCAACCAGCTTTTACTAATGCCCTTGCACTCATGTTTAATGAGGAAAGAACCGTCAAACGTGAGGTACTGCTGGTTCGCAAACAACTTCGCTTTACCTCGGTAATCGAAATAAGGACTCAAACTAAACTTCGACTCCTCACTGATATCACCGGTTGCATAAGTTTGAAAAGTAGTATCGGTTGAGATATTGGTGAAATGAATTTTTTGCTTTTCTTTCACTTCATTCACATAATCGTAATCGCCGGAACCTGCGTATTTTTTACGTGCAAAAATATTCACCGACACGTTGTAAATGTTGTGATACTTGGTAACAAGATTTGCTAAAATACGTGCATTCGTCAACGTTTCCATTTTGGCTTTACGCTGAATTACCACCTTTCCACTATCTGGGAAAATACGTGCATCGGCCACATTCAGGTACTTTACATCTTTACAGCTAATTACATAACTCTTCAAATCATACCTCGCTCTTGGTGAAAAGAAACGCAAAGAATCCTGATCGGGATGCACAGAAATAAACTCCGATCCTTCCAAATTTAAAGCACCGTCTTCGCCTTCTTCGGCAGTATTGTTATTGGTTGAAGTTTTGGCTTTGGTGCTGGCCGATAATTCAATCGCTTTTTGATCCATGAACCAAGTAAACTTATCCATGAAACAGATGTATTGGTTCACCGGGAAATT
>DGQS01000215.1 GCA_002389785.1 Bacteroidetes bacterium UBA4408 | reverse complement strand
TTTCGCATTGCAAACGGTAAAAAAAGTCAATTGATTGAAGTAGAAATTCAAGTCATTTTCTCCTACAATGAAACTAAAGATGGACATGTAAGCAGACGGTTTATTCAGCTTGAGTTGGAAAGGAATAAAGTAGCTTTATTTCCTTCTTCATGGACCATTGTACATCCAATTGACGACAACAGCCCACTAAAAAATCAAAGCCCAAAGCAACTTGAAGAAACAAATGCCGAGTTTTACATTATTCTGAAAGCTTTTGAAGACAGTTTTTCTCAAACTGTGTATTGGAGAAGTTCTTATAAATTTTCAGAACTCAATTGGGCTGCTAAATTTGTAAAAAATATTACGCAGGAAGCGGATGGAACAGTAACCATTGACATGAGTGTTTTCAACAAAACTGAAAAAGTCGACTTAAACTCTTGGAACTATCTATCCCCAATTAAAAATTTAAATGAACTTGTTTAATTACTAATTATTAATCCATGAAAATAAATCATACAGCTAGTCAACGATTTTTAAAATACGTACAAATTGATACGCAATCAGATCCAAATTCACCCACACAACCGAGCACCGAAAAGCAAAAAAATTTAGCTAAAGTATTGGTCGAAGAGTTACTTGAAATGGGAATTAAAGATGCCCACCTCGATGAATATGGCTATGTGTATGCTACTTTACCTTCAAACAGCAGTAAAAAAGTACCGGTAATTTGTTATTGCTCTCATATGGATACATCACCCGATTGTAGCGGTAAAGATGTACATCCTATTGTACACAAAAATTATCAAGGACAGGATATTGTACTACCAAAAGATTCAACTCAAATTTTAAAAGTAAAAGAACATCCTGATTTAGCAAATCAACTTGGAAACGATATAATTACTGCAGATGGAACTACTTTGCTTGGTGCGGATAATAAAGCCGGTGTTGCCGAAATAATGGATGCTATTCATCACCTTATCACCCATCCAGAAATTAAACATGGAAGCATACGAATTTTATTTACTCCTGATGAAGAAATTGGAAGAGGTGTGAATAAAGTGGATATAAAAAAATTAGCTGCCGACTTCGGATATACTGTAGACGGAGAAAGTTTAGGACATTTGGAAGATGAAACTTTTTCGGCAGATGGTGTTATTTTAACACTAAATGGTATAAGCACTCATCCGGGCTTTGCTAAGAATAAAATGGAAAACGCCATTAAAATTGCTGCAGCAATTATTAATGCATTGCCACGAACTACCGATTCGCCCGAAACAACTGAACAAAAAGAAGGTTTTATTCATCCAACTTCAATAGAAGGCTTGCTTGAGAAAGTGATCATCAAATTTATTATTCGCTCCTTTTCAAACGATGGTTTGGCCGAACTTGAAAACAAGTTAAAAGATACCGTTGATAAAGTGATGCTGCAATTTCCAAAATCGACTTACAGCTTCGAAGTTGAGCAACAATACCGCAACATGAAACTTGTTCTTGATAAATTTCCTCAAGTTACCGCATTTGCGATGGAAGCTATGAAACGAAGCGGATTAAATCCGGTTCAATCGAGTATTCGTGGAGGCACAGATGGTAGTAGGCTTTCATTTATGGGATTGCCATGCCCCAATATTTTTGCTGGTGAACATGCCTTTCACTCGAAGTTAGAATGGGTAAGCATTCAGGACATGAATAAAGCGGTTGAAACCCTAGTTAATCTTGCAATGATTTGGGAAGAAAACTCAAAATAAATGATTTAGTTTAAGTGCTTTTTTTGCTTCTAAAAAATAATTTTATTAAGAACTTTCTCGGTTTCAAAAAAATACGTATAATTACCTATTAAAATTAACCCAATACATCAATTAGTGTAGGCATAGGATAAACAACTTTTCTTTATTTTGTTGTTTTTGAGCGTACCTTCATTTTTGATGCAAAATTCACTATTATGAAAATAAAAAATCTCTACAAACCTTCAATGAAATCGGTTAAATTATTAGCTTTATTATTAGTTATGTTTTCGATTACTACATCGAATGCCCAATATTGCACTGCTTCTTTAGGTGGAGCAGGATGTAGTACCTTCGACCAAATTACGGGTGTTGAAATAGTTGGAACCACTTTGAACAACCCCAATAATACCTGTACTTCTGTCGGAGGAAGCACCCTCACTGTATTTCCGGCTAGCGGAAATACTACCGCCAATTTAATTCAAGGCTTGACTTATAATTTAGCCGTTACAACCTCTGCAGATAATATTATTTCTGTGTGGTTTGACTACAATCAGGATTTTATATTTGATGCCTCCGAATGGACGCAAGTTTGCACTACTTCAACTCCGGGTGGTACAACTACCATATCGTTTACAGTTCCTTTTACTTCAACACTTGGCGTTACCGGAATGCGGATAAGAAGCAGAGGTGTATTTAATACAAATGGCGCTGGTGATGCATGTACAAATTTTGGATCAGGCGAAGCTGAAGATTATACCATCAACATTATTCCAAATACACCTTGCAGTGGTACACCTGTTGCCGGTACAGCAACTGCACCAACAACAATTTGCCCCAATGTTAACTTTTCCGTTACATTGGCTGGAAGTACTCAAGCATCTGGATTAACCTACCAATGGGAAAGTTCAGCTAATGGAACAAATTGGACTGCCATTACCGGTGCCACAAGCCCTTCCCTAACCGGAAACCAAACAACACCAACACATTATCGTTGCATTGTTAACTGTGCCGCTTCATCTGACACATCTACGAGTGTGCTGGTTGGTATGAATTCGTTTACCAATTGTGGATGTACTTCTTCTGCCACCAATACTGCTGATGATGATATTGGGAACGTAACTTTTGGTTCCTTAAATAATGGAATCGGAACTCCTGCTCTAGGTAACTCAACTTCCGTAAATTTATTTACTGATTTTACCAACCTACCTCCGCAAACTTTCATGCAAGGTATCAATTACCCTATTTCGGTGACGCAAATAAACAGTTCACAGTTTTTTTACTCTTGTTTTCTAACTGCTTATATCGATTACAACCACGATGGCCTTTATGACATTAATTCAGAATTAATATTTAGTGGTCAAACAAATGCCAGTTTAGGCGGAAATACACTTACTGGTACCGTAACCATACCACTTACCTCTTTATCCGGAGTAACCGGATTACGTTTTATTTTGCAAGAAAATGGTTCCATTACTCAGCCTTCTTGCGGAACTTATACTTATGGCGAAACTGAAGATTATGTAGTAAATATTCAAGCAGCTGTGCCATGTACAACTCCTCCAACTGCAGGTATGGCTTATGCTAACGATTCTACTGTGTGTCCTTCGGTTAATTACAATTTAAATTTACAAGGAAGTTCCATCGCTTCCGGATTAAGTTACCAATGGGAAAAATCAAGTAATGGAACAACTTGGTCTGCTATTTCGGGAGCCACAGCAATAAACTATCAAACCTCACAAACCAGTGATAATTACTACCGTTGTATTGTAAGCTGTTTAGGTGTACCCGATACTTCAACTGTGGTATTTATTTCAACCAATAGCTTCACCACTTGCTATTGTGCATCCAATGCTACCGACCCTGCCGATAGCGATATTGGAAATGTGAGTTTGGGCGCACTCAACAATGGAAATCCAAATCCGGCTGTGAATAATACAAATGCTACTGCTACTTACACCAATTATACTTCTGTAACCGCACCGGTATTGTTACAGGGTATTAATTATCCTATTTCAATTACGCAAATCAGCCAGTTTAATTTTAATGCCTGCAATGTAAAAGCGTATATCGATTACAATCAAAACGGTATTTATGACCCGGCAACCGAAGAAGTTTTTTCAAACCAAACAACTGCTAACCAAGGGGGAAATGTAGTGAGTGGTGTTATTACCATTCCGCTTACTGCATTAAACGGACTTACCGGTATGCGTGTAGTGCTGGTTGAAGGAACTTTTAATACCGTAACACCTTGTGGCACTTATTTTAATGGTGAAACCGAAGATTACGTAGTTGACATTCAAACTCCGTTGCCGTGTACTACCCCACCTGTTGCTGGTGTTGCGGTAAGTTCGGCCCCATCGGTTTGCGCTAACGCTCCATTTGATTTAAATTTAACCGGTAGTGCAAATGCCTCAGGTTTAACCTATCAATGGCAAGAATCGAGCAATGGTACTAACTGGAATGACATCGTAGGAGCTACTTCAATTCTTTACTCTTACGCTCAGCTTACGGCAACCCATTACCGATGTGTAGTTACCTGCAGCGGTATTCAGTCAAACTCAACACCTGTATTGGTTGGCATGAATTCTTTTTTTAGCTGCTACTGCACCAGTGGCGCTACCAGCACCGGCGACGACGATATTGGAAATGTTACTTTTGGTTTGTTGAATAACGGGGTGGCTAGTCCTTCTACTCAAAATCCAACTTCTGTAAATACTTACTCCAACTTTACCAATTTACCTCCTTATAGCTACATTCAAACATTGACCTATCCTATGTCGATGACACAAATTAATTTGAATGGATTTTACGTGTGCAGCGGAGCTATTTTTATTGATTTTGACCACGATGGAACTTTTGACCCTTCAACCGAATCGGTTTTGAGTGGTACTACATCGGCCGGAAATACTACCATTAGCGGAACTTTAACCATTCCTTTAAC
>DGQS01000172.1 GCA_002389785.1 Bacteroidetes bacterium UBA4408 | reverse complement strand
AGCTTTAAAAGGCGCATTTCGATTAGCTAAAGCAATAAACGAAGAAGATTTAACACCTGCTGCTTTAAAAAAATACGAAAAGGAACAGAAATGGGAATTACAAGTTTGGCAACGGGTGGTAGATACATGGTACAATGGTCGCCTGTTTACTTTATTTCGAGTTGGTCAAGACCGTATGCATACACCCTTCGGAAAATTTATTGCCCCTCACATGGTAAAATACCTTACTCGAATTTTTACCGGTGAAGCTGTATATACCCGCTATAGTCGTTATTTCCTGCGCTTTGTTACCGGTTCATTAATCGATTTAATGAAACTTGGACGACTTCACAACCGCGATGTAAAGGATTTACAAGTGAATTAAGCCATTTTTATTCCTTATTGTAATGGCGGCTGTTCCAATTGCTCTCGCTAAAATTGAAATGAGAAAGTGAGCCTAAAAACAAAAAGAAAAAGAAAAAGGCAATAGTAAAATGTGTGTTCAACCAAAAGCGGAAGGTTAATTCACCGCTTTTGGCGACATTAAGCCATTCAAACGGAAAACTCCAGGCCACAATTCCAGCAACTACTACAATGGAATAAAAGAAACTGTAAATACTGCGAAACGGATAGTTTAATATACCACGATACCACTTTAAATCCTTTCCCCATCGATGTAGTAAATAAAAAGTGTTTTCGTTAAGTTGAGCAAATAATAAAGGGTCATCATGTATATCGCTTAATTCAAAAATTCCACTTGGAGCCATTATTTTAAATTGTTCAATCTTACATGCGCGAGCTTTTTCAAAAGTGGCAATTTCTTGCACTGCTTCATATGGAAAATCAGCCTTAAAATACCGTGCATCCAAAAATCGAAGGCGGTATTTTACACAAATTTCATGAATGCTTTCTAGGCTAAAAATTCTAGTAGTGTCTAAACCTTCCGGTGAAATAGTTGAAAGGTTATCGTTGGGTTTGCTTTTAAGGCGTTTTAAAATCCGTTGCTCGCGAGAAGCAGCCATTTCAAAAAGTGAAATAACTTCATCCATCAAACGCTGATCGGTTTGTTGCTTTTGCTTTAGTTCAAGTTCTACATTTATTTTTTCGAAAAGCATGCAGATAATTTTTTTTAAAAATAATGAATTTGTCTGTTCTATTCAAAATACAATTTGGCAAAATGTTGAATCAATTCGTTCTTCTTAATTCGCTGCAAAGTATTGCTGTAGCAATCGAAACATTTAATGAATCAATGTTCATTTTTGAAAATGAAGGAATACTTATTTTATACTTTACTAAGTTCAGTAACTCTTTCGAAATTCCCTTTGACTCATTGCCCATAATCAATAAACCATTTTCCTGAAGTTTTGTTTTATAAATGGATGTTCCATCTAAAACAGCGGCATAACTGGGCAGCTGGTTTTGATTTGCAAATTCAAGACACTGTTTTAAATCGCAGTAATGCACATTGCAGCGTAAAAATGAACCCATGGTTGCCTGAACAACCTTTGGATTGTAAGCATCTACAGTGCCTTCTGAACAAAGTACGGTTTCAATTCCAAACCAATCGGCCAGGCGAATGATGGTTCCTAAGTTTCCCGGATCCTGCACCTCATGCAAGGCTAAACAAAATTCAGACGCGAGTCGGTGGATGTCAAAATCAACAGCCTCCATTTTAACTATACACACTACTTCATTGGGGCTGGCTAGCAAACTTATCTTTTTTAAACTTTGCTCATTTACTTCCACCACTTTTAGAGTATCCAGCTTTTGCGAATGCTGATGAATCCAATCGGCACTTGCGTATACCGAATGCAACGAATGAGGGCAGGCAAGTAATTCCTTTGCTATTTTAGTTCCTTCAGCAATAAATAAACGATGGTGCTGCCTGTGTTTTTTTTGTTGAAGCGATTGAATAAATTGTATTTGGGCTTTTGAAATCATTACCGAATTTAGCTTTTAAAACTTTTTCACAACAAACCTACAGCATTCTGTTAATATCGCAATAGCTAAGCACAAAACTTGTGTAGGTTCTTTTTGTATCTTGACCGCAAATTTTTTCAATTCGTTGAAAACGACTTTTTACATTCCGATACTGGTATTTTTATCACTTATCCTGCTTCTGGCCTGTAATCCGGCCCGTAAGTTAGAAAGTAATCAATACCTCATGGCCAGCTATCAGGTGAAAATAGACAATTCAAAAGTTGATTCCGAAGAGCTTAATAATATTGTAAAGCAAAAACCCAACAAGGCAATTATTCGTGTTGGTAATCGTCGTTTTATTCGTTTCCATTTGTGGTTTTACAATTTTGCGAATTTTGGTAAAACAAGAAAATACAAAAACTGGCTTAAAAATGTAATAGGAGAGGAACCTGTATTACTCGACACTTCTCTTACCCGTAAATCGGTTATCCAATTAAAATTGTTTTTAAACAAAAAGGGTTATTTCAATGCGCAAGTAAAAGATGAAACAGTTTACAAAAAGCAACAATCCTGGGTAACGTATTTTATAAAAACAGGTAAACCCTATAAAATTAATACCTACACCACTTCTATTAACGATAACGATATTGGTGCATTGGTAATGAACGATTCGTCAAACTCATTGGTGAAAGCAGGGATTAATTACGATGAATTTTTATTGGAACTAGAACGAGAGCGCATTACAAAATTACTGCGCAACAACGGGTATTATTATTTTTTAAAGTAATACATACATTTTGATGCCGATAGTAGTCTTGGTTCAAACAGTATTAATTTAACACTTAGAATTAAAAACCCGGAGAAAAAAATTCCTGATACAGATAGTATTATTGAGTCAACGCACAATAAGTATTGGCTGAATAAAATTTACATCGAACCCGATTTTACTCCCAAGCAAAAGTTTCGCGCTTATACCGATTCTACCGAGTATTTAAATTATGTGTTTTTGTACGATCGACAAATGCGTTACCGAAAGAAAATATTGGTGCGGCCATTTTTTCTCTCTCAAGGCGATATGTTTTGTCAGGAAAATGTAGACGAAACCTATAAACTGATGGGAAACCTAAAAGCATTTAAATTTATAAATGTGGTTTTAAAAGAAACAACATCCGACAGTTTAAAGCACCTGTTGAACGCCTTTGTGCAGCTTACACCTGCTCCTAAGCAATCGTTTTCGGTATCAGGTGAAGGTACTTACAACTCTGGAAATTTTGGAGTTTCCGGGAATTTAATTTACCAAAATAAAAATGTGTTTAGAGGTGCCGAAATTTTTGAAGTAAAATTAAAAGGAGGTTTGGAGGTGCAAAATATTACTACCAACGATGGTATTGTTGACGGAATTGCCTCCACAATAAATCCATTTAATATTTATCAAATAGGACCTGAATTCTCACTTAATTTTCCGCGTATCATTTTTCCATTACCCGAAAAAATTAAGATCCGCAATTTAAAACCCAAAACACAGTTAGTATTTTCATACGATTATCAAAAGCGTCCCGAATACAACGGTACCATTGCTAATTTCTCGTTCAATTATACCTGGCGACCTTTCAAGCAAAAGTTTATTCGACTAACTTTTACACCTTCTGAAATTAATTTTGTGAAAGTATTTTTGGATGCCGACTTCCGCGATAAATTGGTGAATTCGGGAAACCCAATAAGTATTAAACGATATGATCCTTTGTTTGTAAACTCAATTCAGTTTAATTTAATTTATAACAATCAGGATTTAGTGAAGGTGAGTAATTTTTCGTATTTCCGTTTTGATATTGAAACTGGAGGAAATATTCCAACATTTTATAACAACTTAATAGGAACTGAGAAAACGGAGGATGGCGCTTATCAAAAATTTGGAATTAAATATGCTCAATATTGGAAAACAAATGCCGATTACCGATTTTATCGTAAAACCGGAGCCCTAAGTAAATTGGTAGCACGTACCTTTTTAGGTTTTGGCCAACCTTATGGAAATTCAAAAGTACTTCCCTTTGTGAAGAGTTTTTATGGAGGTGGGGTAAACGATATTCGAGCATGGAAAACACGTAGGTTAGGACCGGGTTCCTTGCCCAACGACTATGAATCATTGGTTGATCAAACCGGCGATATGAAAATTGAATTTAACTTAGAATACCGCTACAATGTTTACAAGTATTTAAATGCAGCTACCTTTGTGGACGCTGGTAACATTTGGTTATTGAAAAAAGATGAGAATGCGCCCGGAGCTAATTTTACTACCCAAAATTTTATTCGCGATATGGCCTTAGGTGCAGGTTTTGGATTGCGGTTTGATTTTTCATTCTTTGTTATTCGATTGGATGCAGCCTACCCTGTATATGATCCGGCTTATGCAATAGAAGATCGCTGGTTGATAAAAAATCCACAGTTAAAAGAAATTACAGTGAATTTTGGAATAGGGTATCCATTCTAAACAAAACGAATTTATCTTCTGTTTGCGCACGATGTTGACATTCCCGTTTTTTTAAAATCTTACTAAAATTCATCCTATAGAATATTTTAAACCTCATGTTTATCAGCAACTTTAGTATTAACAGGCCGCTGTTCATAAGTACACTGATGCAAATCATGCTTGTCAGTAGTTAATTTCTATATCTTTGACCAAAATTTAACTTAAAAAAAGTTTAACTAAAAACAACAACTATGAAAAAAGTTTTATTATTGGTTGCATTGGCTTTTGGAGTTTCTTCAAGCTATGCGCAATTATCTACACGCGAAAATGATGTTTGGGTAGAAAAATTAGGTGCTCGTCCTGTTAAAGGTGACATGGCATTAACTTTTGCTATCGGAACTAACAAGGATTCTTCAACTGCCGGACTTTACAGCGGTAATTTATTAAGAGCTGGAGATCTTCTTACATTTAAAAAGTATCTGGAAGATGATATGGCTTTTAGATTTGGTGTGCGTTTATACAAAAAATCTGGAAAATCAATTGGTACATCTTTAGATTCTTCTGCGTTAAACCAAGTTTCGCCTCAAACAACTTTTGAAAATGAAATCAAAAGAAATTCCCGCGAAATTATTTTGGTTCCGGGTATTGAAAAACACTTCAATGCTGGAAATATTTTTGATGTGTACACTGGGGCTGATCTTTATTTAGGTTTAAAAAAGGATCGTTCAATCGACAACAAAACTGTGAATACTACTCCAAACAAAACTGTTTCTAATACTACTATGACTACTAAAAATACAGTAGTTGGATTAGGTTGGATAGTTGGATTTAACATTTTTGTTGCACAGTTACCAATTTCAGTTGGATTGGAATATGGCTTAAATGCTAAATGGAACATTGGTGGTAAAACCAAAGTTGAAACCGAACAAACTGTGGGTGATCATACTGAATCAATTGAGTATTTTACTCAAGAAAACGATGCAGCCGGTGCTCAAGACAATGCTAAATACAAAGAATTGAAGAAAAGTAATTTTGGAATGGATACTAACCAAAATGTGCGTTTAGCTGTAAATATTTATTTCGGCAAGTAATTGATAGTATAAACCTCTAAAAAAAGAATTATGAAAAAATTAAAAGTAACTTATTTATTAGCAGGCTTTATACTCACCTTTGCATCTTCTTGTACCATGAATAGTAAAATGATTACTTCTGCACCTATTATTACCAATGTGCAGTTAACTATGAATGATTTAGAATATGTAGGTGAAGTTACAGGCACTGCCACCCAATCCTATGTCTTAGGTTTACCTTTAGGTGGACGTAGATATTATGTAGGTTCAGTAGGCGGGGGTATGTTGGGTGGTTTAGTTCCAACCGACCGAGCCGTAGGTAATGCTTCTTACGATGCGTTAATGCAAAAACCTGATGCTGATTTTGTACTTCCTTTTGCTGCGACTGAAAAAACTCAGTACCAGTTTTTAGGCAAGAAAAAAACAGTAACCTTAAGAGCAAAAGCTTTTAAAATTAAAACCAAGTAATTTAATAACTTGTTAATTAGTAATAAAAGGATCTGGCTTTTGTCAGGTCCTTTTTTTATAGTTTTACCCTTTATTAAACCACATCACTTATAATTATCAAACTAGTTATTCAATTGCTATCATACATTAGAAAAACTCCAATTTTACATGAAACAACTTTCTTTAACTAACTTATTTATTTTAGTACTTGTTGTTTTTGCAAGTACCTTTTCTGCCTGTAAAAAGGATGAATTAAAAAAGCCACTGGTGCAAACTACTCCGAACGATATTAATATGTTTGGAAAAGTTGGCGATATTCTTTCCATGAATATTGACGTTGCTTCCGATATACGCCTGAGCCGTTTCTACATCACCACAAAAATTGAAAATTCATTTCTTACAACTCCCCTGGATACAGTAATTGATGGCAAAAATTTTTCGATGGTATACGAATATAAAATACCTGCTGCTGCTGCCGGTAAAAGTGTAGTTTTTACATTTAATGCAATTGATGTTGATGGCAACCGTGGGACCGATTTAAAACAACTTCTAGTACAAGCCGATACTGCAGTATTACTTTCTGAAACAACCGGACATCAGATTTTTTCTGCAAAATCGCTCAACCATAAAGATGCTTATAACCTCGAAACAAATTCTGTTGTGTGGTCGCAATTGGCCGATTCAATCGATCAGGATATAAAAGATTTTATAGCCGATACTACCGATGCACTTAGTTACAGCTGGGTTTCACCTGCTCATGGTAAATTTGTACGTTTCAATGGCTTCAATTATCCTAATGCAACCGATGTAACCGCCGAAAATGCGTATACTTCAGGAGCTAAATTGGACATAATTGATAACCTTCAAATCAACGATATTTTAATTGTAAAGTTGGGTAGCGTAAGTGCCGAAAAATATGTGGTTATCAAAATAACCGCTATTGCAGATGCTCCGGGAAGGGAATTCGATACCTATACTTTTTCCATTAAAAAGTAAGTTGTTTCTAATCAATCGAAAAGTATACCTTTGCAAAAAAAAATAAATACAATGAAAAAATATCAAAAATTAGTTCTGGTTGTTTTAGCAGCCGTTTCAGTATTACCAGCATGTAAAAAAGGAGAAGAAGATCCATTTTTATCTTTACGCTCACGAAAATCAAGAGTAGCAGGCGAATGGACTGTTGAATCAAGAGAAGAAAAAGTTACAACTTCCAAAATTAGCCCTTCAGTAAATTCTACTTCTACTGAAACAACTACCGTAAATGGCTCTACTTATACCTACACCTATAC
>DGQS01000076.1 GCA_002389785.1 Bacteroidetes bacterium UBA4408 | reverse complement strand
AACAGCCGCCATTACAATAAGGAATAAAAATGGCTTAATTCACTTGTAAATCCTTTACATCGCGGTTGTGAAGTCGTTCAAGTTTCATTAAATCGATTAATGAACCGGTAACAAAGCGCAGGAAATAACGACTATAGCGGGTATATACAGCTTCACCGGTAAAAATTCGAGTAAGGTATTTTACCATGTGAGGGGCAATAAATTTTCCGAAGGGTGTATGCATACGGTCTTGACCAACTCGAAATAAAGTAAACAGGCGACCATTGTACCATGTATCTACCACCCGTTGCCAAACTTGTAATTCCCATTTCTGTTCCTTTTCGTATTTTTTTAAAGCAGCAGGTGTTAAATCTTCTTCGTTTATTGCTTTAGCTAATCGAAATGCGCCTTTTAAAGCTAAAAACAATCCGGTAGAAAATATTGGATCTAAGAAACCTCCTGCATCGCCGGTTAATACCCAGTTTTTACCATAAAATCTTTCTGAAATTAATTGGTAATTACTGTACTTAACCACATTCGTTTCACGTTTTGCATTGGCGGTAAGTCGACAAAGTGTATCATCGGCTTTTAAATAGTTATCGTATTGTTCTTCGATTGTTTTTCCGTATTCTGGAAGGTGCGAAGGATTAATTACAACGCCAACAGAAGTACGTTCGGGTAAAGGTATGCGCCAGCTCCAACCTTTGTGTAAGCGGTGTAAATGAATGTTGCATGGATCAATTTTTTCGGCTCCCGAAAGGTGAGCAAAGAGCGCAACATCCTTTCTTTTCCCTGTTTTAACCGGAATATCCAACAAGCGAGCAATTGTACGTGTACGTCCGGTGCAATCTACAATCCACTCGGGTTGTCCATTGAAAAAATCTTTACAAAACTCGATGGTTTCATTTGCCAGTTTTAATTCGTCGGAATTACCGGTTTTTTCAATTTTAGCAAGGTGTTCAAAAAAAACTACTCCTTCACTTTTGGCTTTATTAAAAATGGTTTTATCGAATTTAATGCGGGGAACGTTGTACGCATAAGGATCAATTTTACCTTGTCCTGCCGAGAACGGTGAGGTAGTTTCTTCATCTTTGCTCAACCAAACGGATGCTCCCGGTTTAAAAGTGCTATACGATTTTACTTCGTCTTCTACACCCAAAGCTTTGAGCATAGGAATTACAGCAGGAACCAATGATTCGCCAACAATAATTTCAGGACGTTTTTCGAGATACAATACGGCCACTTTATGTCCGGCTCTTTTTAGTAAAATGGCAAGGGCACAACCAGAAGGTCCGCCACCGATAATTGCGATTGATTTTGACTTCATACAATACGAAACTAAATTTTGGGATGAAACAAACGAACTTGTAAAATGTTTATGAGGATTATTTTTCGCTCCATAATTTCCACCAGGGTAGATAGGGTTTTTTGTGATGTTCGAGATGGTAACCAAAAAAATAACAGGATATAAAGCCCCACAAGTGATTCTTTTTTTGTGAGCGTGTTTTGTGAATATTATCAATAGTTTCGGGATGATTGTGAGGTTGGTAGGTTCCAAAATAGAACAACTGTAAAGTGCTTAACAATGGAGGAAGTATCCAAAATAGGATCAGGTTTGCTTTGGGAATATCAAAAAGGTAATGCAACAAATTAAATACAATAGCCAGTAACACAATTTGTGTGAGTGAAATATAATGCATCAAAAATTTCCAATACCAAGAAAAAAATCCACCTTCATAAAAATCGGGATCATGCTCTGTTGCAACAGATTGATGGTGTTTACGATGTTCGGCCTTTACCTTTGAATAATCGAATGCTGCATACAAGGTTATGCAAATGATACCTACCCATTTATTAATTTGCTTGTTTTCGCTTACCGTACCATGAAAAGTATCGTGAGCAGTGATGAACAAACCGGTATACAAATGGGTGAGCAATAAAACCCATAAAACATTTAAAGGTGAATAAAGATTGGTAGCAAACTTAAGCACAAGAACCAGGGCAATAAACCAAGTAACTATTACCAAAGCCGCCATAAACAATCCCTTTTGACCAATCGAAACTTTCATTCCCAATAAGCTCTCTGTAGCTTTTATCAAATTTTTGATTAATTAATACTGTAAAATTTTACACAAAAGTAAAGAAAATATTACGCCGAAAACTAACTTTCATCAGTTTATTCAAAATGTGTGAATAATATAAGCTCGGTTAATTTATTATGTTTGCACTTCATGTTAAAAAGGAATCAAGTTTTTTGTATTTTGCTTGGAATCACAGTCTTTGCAAATGTAAATGCACAATCGTACTTTACTGTTGCAAGTGCATCATTTTCATACGCTTCTAAAACTGGAGTTCCCAAAAAAAACATCTATCAAAACGAAAATGCGACAGTAACCATTCCATTTACTGTTCAGGAAACAAATAAACTTTTGATTGGTTTAAACTATCATCGATTATCGCTTCGGTTTAACAATACTAATTCAAATCAACAGCATTATTATTCATCCGGATTGAACTTAGGGTATAACATCAAACATCCAAACAACTCCCTCTTGGTGATGGTACTTATGCGTGATAATGCTGATTACACAACCTTTCAGACTTGCGATTTTCAACTTGGAGGGGCCTTTTTATATTCGAAAAACAAATCAGATAAACTGGTATTAAAGGCCGGTTTATATGCTAATTCGGAACAATTTGGGCTATTTTTAGCACCTTTGCTCGGACTTGATTGGAGGATAACTGAAAAATGGAGAGCATATGGACTTATGCCCCAGTTTCTGAACATCGAAAATAAGGTTAACACTCGAATTCGCTGGGGATTGGCCTATCAAGCTCCTACTTCTACTTACCGCTTATCGAATCCAGTTCCGGATTTGTATTTGCAACAAAATCAAGTTAGAGCCGGACTGTATGGCGATTTTTATTTAACCAAAACCATTGCAGCACAAGTGAAAGTTGATTATCCACTACCTGCAAAATACAGAATTTTTACCAGTGAACAACGTTATGATTTAAATGTTTGGGGTATCGGAATTGGAGGTTATCGCTCGCAACAGCCTGCTCCTGTGGTACTTTTAAAAAATGGAATAATTATTCAATTTGGACTTAGCTATCGTGTAGAACTATAAACTAACTTGTTAAAAAAATTGAATCGCTTCAGCTGTACATTGCACCATTCATCAGTACAAAACAACAGGTACATCCAAATCATCAATATTCCAAAATCAGGTATTCTCATCCAAAATACGATTGCCAAATGCATGCTAACTCCAAAGATAAATAACCCTGTTTTTACATTTCTTATCCATACCAATATTGGAAATAGTAATTGAAATAGTAGTACACACCATGTGATGATCTTAAAAACAACAGGAAAATTCACCAGAGTGGACGTTAAAAAGTTTACTCCATAAGTTGTAGACAACAGCACTATTTGTAAAGCATCACCGCTGATCCATTGACTGCCTTTTAACTTATAAATAGCCGATACAAGGTAAACTATAATTACCTGTAGTCTTGCAGCTGTAAAAGCGAAATTACTTAAGGCAGTAGTAACTATTCTTCGATTGCTAGATGCGATTTCTCCAGCATTTTCATTCATAAAAATTAAATACAACAGCTGAATGTGCAGCAAATCGCCTCCCCCATTTTGAATAACAATACTTCGATGATATAAATTGGCGTAAAAAAAATACACCAATAGTGCAAGAATTTGTTGCTGTTTTACAAAAAATGCAATCAGGCAGGATGCAAGTAGTCCACTTACAAAAAATAAATAATAAGGAGCAAATTTTGCGTGCGACAATATATTCAGTAGTTGCAAGCCTTTATTTCCATCATAAAAATGAATCGGAAGTAAGGAATTCGGTCCATACAAATTTTGCAGATAGGGAAATTGTAAGCAAGTAAAAAGTAAAATAAAACAGTAAATTGCTTTACGAAATAATGCAATGTTATTTGGGAACCAAACGTAGGCCGCGCTATTTTCAAGCAATTTAAAAATGTGGTTCTTTGAATTCAGCAGCATTAATCAGGTTTAAGAAAAATTCCTGTTAGGTGCATTTTAGTGCCATCTAACCGATTGCATCATTCAAATCGGGCAATTTACCAAATCGTTGAAGCGTGGCAATATGCGAGCGCAAGGCTTGTAACAGGGTCTTATTTTCGAGATAAGGTACACCAAATTCTTCGGCTGTTTCTTTTACAATAGCTGAAATAGCCGGATAGTGTATGTGTGAAATTTTAGGAAATAAATGGTGTTCAACTTGAAAGTTCAAGCCTCCAACATACCAGGAAATTAATTTATTATGACGCGAAAAATTCACTGTTGTATTCATTTGATGAATGGCCCAATTATTCTCTATAATTCCCTCCTCATTCGGCACAGGATGTGTGGTTCCTTCAACTGAATGCGCTAATTGAAAGGTTACGGTTAGGATTACACCGGCAATAAAATGCATGAGTAAAAATCCAACTATTATTTGTCCGAAAGGAATACCAAAAAATAGCGTTGGCATAACTAAAACAGTGAAAATATAAAATAGTTTAACGAGAACAATTTTCACCATAGAGACATTATTCTCTTTGCGGGAATTATTATTCACACCTTCTTTTTTGTATTTTGAAAATTGAACAAAATCTTTTAATAAAACCCAGTACAAGGTGGTTATTCCATAAAATAAGAAGGCATACACCCATTGAAACCGATGGTATTTTTTAACTTCGGTATTTGGCGAGAAACGCAACATTGGTTTATCCGAAATATCATCGTCCATGTGTGGAATATTGGTATAGGTATGGTGTAAAATATTGTGTTGCAATTTCCAGTTAAAAATAGATGCACCTAAAAGATTCAAGGCAGTACCCATTATGTCGTTTACACGATTATTGGCTGAATAAGCACCATGATTGGCATCGTGCATCACAGCCATTCCAACTCCCGAAAGCCCTATTCCCATGATTGACCAGAAAATTAAACTGAGTGGAAAACTTGGATTTAAAATTAATAA
>DGQS01000080.1 GCA_002389785.1 Bacteroidetes bacterium UBA4408 | reverse complement strand
AAAAAAATAAATTTCACTTAGCCCATATACTTATGAATCCTTATTGCAATTTTGTAAATAATTTACCGGCAAACGAAGCCAATGTTCACCGAAAGTATCATCATGAAGAATATGGATTCCCAATACACTCTGACGATGAATTATTTTGTCGATTAATTTTAGAAATCAATCAGGCAGGTCTAAGTTGGACCACCATTTTAAAAAAACAAGAAAATTTCAGAGCGGCTTATAGTCAATTTAACATTAAGAAAGTAGCAGCTTACACGCAAATTGATATTGATAGATTACTGAATGATGCCGGTATTATTCGCAATAAATTAAAAGTAAATGCTGCCATCGAAAACGCTAAAACAATCCTAAAATTACAAAAGGAATTTGGCTCATTTCAAAATTGGCTGCAACATCATCATCCTAAATCAAAAGAAGAATGGACGAAATTGTTTAAAAAAACTTTTCGCTTTACCGGTGGTGAAATAGTAAATGAATTTTTAATGAGTTGCGGATTTTTAAAAGGAGCTCATTCTGAAGATTGCCCCATTTATAAGCAAGTTATAAAATCAAAACCAAGCTGGAATACAAAGTAGTTATTCGAAATTGATGAATATCTTTTTTGTATATCTCTGCGAATTGGCTGTTAATGAAACAAGATAAATTCCGCTTTTACAATTTGCAAAGTTCGATTTTGGAATGGTAATTTGTTCATTAGCCGACAAGTCAACTGCATCATAGCTTTTTATTAATTGTCCATTTAAGTTGTAAAAACTTACTCGGAAGGCATCCGTATTAATTTCAGGAACGCTTACAACCAATTGATCGTTGTATTGATATACTTTAAAATTTTCATCAATTTGGCGAGAAGCATTGGTAACACGTGTAATTGAAAACTGATCAACTATTGCTCCATTTGAGCCAAGGTATTTACAAAGCATGTTTGAACCATTTACGTCAATTATTAACGATGCATTGGTAGAATTGTCGTTAAAATTCATGCATTGCATTGGCCATCCTGCAGATGTTCCGCCCGGATTTTGACCAGATGTGCCACAAACAGCGTAAACAGTGCCGTTGTAGGGCGATGCTTTAACAAATGAATTGGGTGAAGTACTCATTTTCATAGCGTTGGTAAAACTCGCTGCAAGTCCATAATGACCTTTTATTAAATAGCTTCGTTCATTTGAATGCGAATGTCCGTTTAGCACTAAATCAACATGATAGGTTTCGAGCAAGGGAACAATATTTTGACGCATGTTAATCATTTCCGTTTCGCTATCGCTATTGTGTGTTCCTTTTGAATAAGGCGGATGATGAAAATAAACAATGGTCCAGGTTTGCGTATTTGCAGCCAAATCACTTTGCAGCCATGTGTACATTGGACTACCCGGTGCATTTAACGAACCATAACTATCCAAAGCAATAAAATGTATGTTCGCATAATTATAAGAATAATATTTCGCAGTACCGGAAGCTACGCCTCCCGATTGAGCTGCTGTAGGCACAGTAAAAATGGAAAAATAAGGAAATTTAATTCCTAATGCCAGCGACGATTGATAGCCTACGTTTGCATAATCGTGGTTTCCAAGACATGGAAACACCGGTATATTTTTAAATTGCTCCGGATATACATCAAACACTTTGCTTTGGTATTCACTTTGATATCCGGAAGCATAAGCATTGTCGCCCATCCAAAGCCACAAGTTAGCAGGAGAGTTTTGTGTGTATGCTGCAAAAGCATCTCTAACAGCAAATTGAGCTGCAGTACCTGTTCCAAAATCTCCGGTAGCCCATATTCTCACTGGTGTTACAGTTCCTGTTAATGGAGCTGTTTTAAAATAATTGTTAGCATTACCCTGAAGCACATTGGTAGTAGTTCCAATTGAGTAGTAATAATTGGTTGCAGCATTTAAACCCGTTAACGTAATACTATGATCGGTAACTAAATTAACATCTTGTTTTAACGCACCATAAGCTAAACTGGTACCGTACATAATTTTACTGTTACAAGCAATATTGGTAGTCCAGCGTATACAAATGCCTGAAGAGGATAACATTTGTAAATAAGGACCACGTGTGATTACCGGAATTGGTGCGGCGTTGGTAGCTGTTAAACTGCAATTAAAACTTAGGTCGGGGCTTGTTTTTGTGTTCTGATGTATTTCAACAGCAAGAACATTTGTGCCAGCAATCAAATTACCCGCAGAAATCGTATAAGGATAATAAATAGATTCACTTGATGTTCCTACAGCTGTTGAAGCAAGTGTGGTATAAGTGATGGTTCCTGATGGCATATTTGAACGTGCTACTTCATTGCCATTTAAATACACAACTGCTCCATCATCGCGCATTAGGTTAAGTAATAAGGATGAATATTGAAGTGGACTAGTAACTGTAAACGATTTTCTGAAATAATAGGTAATGTATTTTGAGCTGGAACTAGGACCGAAACTTATTACTGTGGCTTCTCCACCATCGCCATAACCTAATTCAGCGTTACCTGTACTCCAACTTGCATCATTAAAAGCAGTTGCTTTCCATGCGGTACCCTGATTGCTGCCATTCGACAAATATTTCCAGGAGCTACCTTGAGCGATAAGCGTGGTTTGTGAAAAAGCATTTAAACTGCTCGCAAGTAAAATAAATAAAGAAGTAATGAATGTTTTCATGGGTTATTCCTTTAGAAAATTGAATACTCAATACTAACTAGTTATACGCGGTTTAACTAAAAAAAGTTGCCTAACTGTAGAGTTTGCATGCTGAATGAGTTTAAATTTCGGTTCAGATTTTTCAGCTTCCAACTTAGGCCTTTACAAGGAGTAATAAACGCCAATTCCATTATTGCTCAATTTTACATGTTCCAGTAATGGAGTAAGTTTATTTTTACCATGCTTCGTATGTGCCAAATACATGATTGCATCAAAACCCAGTAAAAATGCTCCTTGCAAAATCAATGATTGCCCATAACCATTGTACATTTCCCGACGATTTGAGGAATTGGTAGATTTTTCTAGTAAATAAGCTCCCGCCGAAATGTAAACAGCATCGAGTGCCGCATTAAACAAAAATGTTTTTTCAATGGATTGTTGTTTTTTTACAGTAGCTGCTAAATCGTAGCTCTTTTTATCCCTTTTCGCACCATAGTAGCCTACGGTGGCTAAGGCCAAGTTTATACCTCCCCAAAATAGGTTCATTTGATGAAAATATTTATCGGTTTCATCGCAGGTAGTGCTAGTTCCAATAACACCAACTGCAACATTGGCAAATCCCCAAGCAGCCAAAACCGGCATTCCCTTCGTATTAATAGAATTTCTCTTTACATTAAATGCATTTAACTCTTCGATAGTTTGAGCTTGCAGTGAGCCAATTAAAAGTGTAAGAACCAATACAAGGAGCGTGTTTTTTAAGAGCATGCTTACTTCGGGCTAGACGTTTCACTTGGGATAGCTACTTTAGCCATATACTCAGAAATTGATTTTTTTAGTTTTTCGTTTTTCAATTTCTCAAGATTACTTTCAATAAATAGCTTGTCGGATTTTATCTGAGCGTTGTAATGCAATACATCCGGCGTATGCAGTTGTATGCTTAATCGTAAAAAACGCAATTCCACATTTTCTAAATCATTAATAATAGCTTGCTCCAACTTACGTTTGCCTTCCTTAAACAATTTCAACTTTTTAGGAGCATCCTTTTCATGTCTTGCCATTTCGGCCAACACTGCACCTTTATATCCGAGCAATAAATTTTGATTTGCTTCGTCTATTTTTGCCAGCTTTTCATATAGCTTTTTACAAACTTCTTTATTCTCAGCCGATTTTACATACAAACTCCTTGCTTCATCAACATTAATTGATTGAGCACTTACGTGAACAACTAATAGTAAGAGTGAAATAAAAAGCGCTATTTTTTTCATGCCTATTAAACTTTAACAAAGGTACAAATAAAAGGCTACATTACTTGTTGTAAGTAATTTATCGGCGATCGATAAACACAATTGGCTTTCGGCTATTTTCGTGAAATTGCAGTTTATTTATTTCTTCAACCGAGCTCAACACAATAGCCGGACTCACACGAAGGCGTGCCCTAAAATGATCTTTGATTTCCTTTTCAAAATTTTCGGGTATGTAACGACAGCCAATTCGAATCAAAATTTCATCGGTTCCAATTTCATTAGTAGAGACTTCAACCACGTAGTTTTCTACATGCTCCATCGTATTTAAAATATCGTAAAACGCTGATGGATACAAGCTTGTGCCTTTGTATTTGATCATTTGTTTTTTACGACCAATAATAGGCCCAATGCGTAAAGTGTTTCTACCACAGGAACAAGGTGAGGTGTCGTAGATGCAAATATCACCCGTTCTAAACCTAAGCAAAGGCATTGCTTCTACACCTAAAGTGGTTACAGTAAGTTCTCCTGCCTCTCCTTCTTTAACATGATTTCCTTGCTCATCTAAAAATTCAACAATCAATAATTCGGGATGATGGTGTCCACCTCTACCCTGCTCACACTCAGTAAATGCTGCCCCCATCTCTGTGGAGGCATAGGTAGAATAAAGTTGAATATTCCAACGTTCGGCAATACGCTTTCCAAGAGCATTTAATTCAAAATTGGCTGTTCGTATAGGTTCTCCAATGCAAATGGCTTTTTTGATACTGCTATTTTTATATTCAATTTTATGTTGATCGGCGTAATCCAGCAACTTCAATATAAAGGATGGAACGGTGATGATTGCGGTTGGTGCAATTCGAAAAATGGTATCCCATTGTAATTCTGGTATACCTGAACCAACCCGTACACATCCTGCTCCTAATTTACGAGCCCCCATAAAATAAGCCAAACCAGCCATAAATCGGCGATCGAGCGTGGTCATTAATTGATAAATTTCGTGCTCATTTCCTCCGGTGCAAGCAAGTGAAATACTTTCATTATAAGCAAGGCGTTGTAAATCGTTTTCACTTAATGCAAAGGTCACAGGGTTTCCTAAAGTACCGGAAGTGGTAATATAATCGATAATTTTTTCAGGACCTACACAGCAAAAATCTGCACTTCGAACTTGCAAATCTTCCTTATCGGTAGTCGGAATTTTTTGTAAATCTTCTAAACTTTTAATGGCAGAAATATCAATAGAGTGCTGTTTAAACAGTGCTTTGTAAAACTTTGAATGCGCTTGTAAGTATGACAAAAAGCTTGCAAGCGACTGTTCTTGAAAAGCTTTAATTTCAGCTAATTGTTTTTTTTCAATTTCAGGAATAGGTGTATTCACTAGCTGACAAATAAATTATGGATGCTTGGAATTGTACAATTTTACTGCATTTTTTAGATTTCGGTATTGAAAATATTCAACCGTATATCCACCTACCTGCGCTAAAAAAAAACCGGCAACTAAAGCACGACCTTTATCAAGCTCTGCACTATCAATAGAATTATTATCAGCCGATTCGAAGCCCAAAATTATAAAGCCAACTACTCCCACAGGAATGGATGCAAATTTTAAGATAGGTGAAAATACGGAACAGGCTATACTTTTTGCGATGTAAGCATCAATTTCTTTGTCTTTTTCAGTGCGCATGATTCGCATTACTCGATTCTTTCCAATTGGACGATTGTGGTAATAAAAGCGCCGGCCATGAATTTCAATTTTCTCACTTTCGGGAACTACTTCGCTTGAGCTTTGAACATATTCTGAAGGTGCTGATACAGGTGTGGCTGTTTCAAAAACATCCTTACTTCCATTTGCATAACGAATCATAAATACTTCCGATTTCAATAAAGTCAGGGTATCACTTCCTGCGCTATCGTTAGCAGATTTAGTAAGATAGGTAATTTTTTCAGTACCCAATTCAATAACTTTACACCGCAGCTCGTCTCCATTTTTCTTAATCAAAATATCTTGCGCTAAAACTGCAAACGAACTAAAGAGCAGCAACGATAAACTGATGGTTAAGTTTAATATTAGTTTCATAATTGGAATGTGAGAAAGTTACTTTTTACCTACTTAAAAAATACAGCTTCCAAAAATAGGCAAAATAGACTTAATAAAACATGGAATCAATTTGTGCAAACTACAGTCATGAAAATTACTTGTATTTGACAAAATTTTATTGAGTAGTTTTTAGTTTTGGCTACAAAGTTTTTATTACCAAACTAACTACAGTAAGCACTTAGTAAGAATTTAAACTGCTTCTTCAGGGATGTCCGAAATAGGTTAGATTGTATTTTTCTACAGCTTTTCTGCGCATTGCTTTACTTTGTGCATTGAGCACAATTGAGGCTATTCCGGTACCTATAGCAGCAACTGCAAGTAGTCCGGAGGTTGCTAAATAGTTTGCAGAAATTCCACCGTTCACTGTATTCGCTGAATTTATTGATCCAACAATCAACAAAAAATACGAACTAACACCCATCGGTATCGGAGCAAATCCGAGAAGTTTGGATGTACGTCTGGTATCTTGAGCTGCTTTAATCATAACACTCAACTGTTTGTCGTTTTTATTCAAAACAATGGCATCCACATAGGGTGGACTAAGCCTAAATTCGGAAATTGAATACCTGTTGCCGGCAATCGTAATCGGGCTATTTTGTATGTCAACCAAATTTTTAGAACGAGTTCTTGGTGAACGAATTTTTTGAGCTACATAATCATCATTAGCGATGTTTGGCTCAGCGTTAAAAACTTCGCGGCTGCCATTTTTATAGCTAATCGATAAAACCTCTGAACGATCTAGAATATAAATCGGCAATTCCGAATTTACCTGGGTATACTTAATTGTTTGTGTATTTACTTCAAGTATTTTGGCCAATACTTTATCTCCATTTTTCTTGTAAAGGGTATCCTGCGCTGTACAAGTAAAAATGCCAAAAAATAAGAATATTAAAATGGAATTAGTTCGTTTCATCACCTCACATTTTTTTCAAACTTAACAATAAAAAGTAGGATTTATTGCAGGTTATTTCATAATTTATTTTATCAAAACTAAATGGATTAATTCAGGAAGTAAGTCTAAAATCAAAACAAATTAGAGCTTAACTTTTTGTGTTCAGGGAGTTGTATAAGAAATTCAATTATACTGGGCATCCCGCTAATTCGTGCTACTTGGAGTTAGTGCAGTGAATTGGCTATGTATAGCATTCAACTTGGAAGCTTGAAGAATTTGCATTGCAGGAAAGAAAATGAAGAAAACAATAAGCGTTAAATTTAGTTGAACCAATTTGATCCTACTAATAAAAAAAAATCCCTTCAAACTTGAAGGGATTTCTAAGTATTTTAC
>DGQS01000232.1 GCA_002389785.1 Bacteroidetes bacterium UBA4408 | reverse complement strand
ATTTTTTGAGCAGCAATTTTGCGATGGCTCCAGCAACTACACGGCATGCAGTTTCGCGTGCACTGCTTCTTCCGCCGCCTTTATAATCGCGTACCTCGTATTTTTTGTCGTAAGTATAATCGGCATGAGATGGGCGGTATACATCTTTTAAATGAGCATAATCACCAGACTTTGCATTTTCATTTTTAATAATAAATCCAATAGGGGTACCGGTGGTTCGGCCTTCAAAAATACCGGATAAAAATTCGGCACTATCACTTTCTTTTCGTTGTGATACTAATTTAGATTGACCCGGTTTTCTTCGGTTCAACTCTTGTTGAATAAAATCAAAATCAATTTCCAGTCCTGCAGGACAGCCATCTAGTATACCTCCAATGGCTAAACCGTGAGATTCGCCAAAAGTGCGTAGTGAAAAGAGTTGCCCAAATGTGTTACCTGCCATAAACGTTGTCGGCTTTTCTTACCACTTAAAATAGAATCCTATTTGTTGTGTGATCAATATAGCCAAGTTGCAAATTTAGAGCAAAAAGTGAACTGACAAAATGTTGAGATTGAGCTTAATTTGCTATGTTTAGCTAAAGTAGACTAAATAATTCACTTACCAGACCTTCTGTTTGGATATAACAATAATTATTAGCTTTGTCCCTTTAAATTTAACGTATGACAAAGTTATCAGAAAGGCACAATAACATTACCGAACCGCAAACTTTGGCAATGGCACGTATTAGTCGTGAGCTTCAAGCCAAAGGCATTGATGTCATAAGCCTTAGCATAGGTGAACCCGATTTTGATACCCCTGATTTTATTAAGGAAGCAGCTAAAAAAGCCATCGACAATAATTTTTCGCACTACACGCCTGTTCCGGGTTATCTCGACTTAAGGGAGGCCATTTGTACTAAATTTAAACGCGACAATGGCTTAACTTATAGTCCCGATGAAATTGTGGTTTCAACCGGTGCAAAGCAATCTATTGCCAATGTAATACTTGCCTTGATTGATAAAGATGATGAAGTAATAATACCAACTCCCTATTGGGTTAGCTATAGCGAACAAGTGAAATTAGCAGATGGGAAGGTTGTTTTTATTCCATCAACTGTTGAAAGTAATTTTAAAATATCAGCCGATCAGCTTCAAAAAGCCATTACACCAAAAACCAAGTTGATGATTTTTAGCACTCCCTGCAACCCAAGTGGAGCTGTTTATACGAAAGCTGAATTAAAAGCCTTTGCCGATGTTATTGCACAACATCCAAACTTATTTGTGATATCGGATGAAATTTACGAGCACATTAATTTTATTGGTAAACACGAGAGTTTAGCTCAATTTGATGCTATCCGAAATCAAGTAATAACAGTAAATGGTGTGAGTAAAGGTTTTGCCATGACCGGTTGGAGAATTGGCTACATTGGCGCTCCGAAGTGGATAGCTAAAGCTTGCGAAAAAATGCAAGGACAATTTACGTCAGGTACTTCTTCCATTGCTCAACGTGCAGCTATGGCAGCTGTATTAGCCGACCCAGCTGTTACACAACAAATGTGTAAAGCGTTTAAAAAGCGAAGAGACTTGGTTGTTTCCCTGTTAAGAGATATTCCTGGAATTAAGGCCAATGTTCCAGATGGTGCATTTTATGTGTTCCCGGATATTAGTTCCTATTTTGGAAAACGCAAAGATGATTTGCAGATTAACAATTCACACGATTTAAGTATGTATTTATTGCATACTGCAAATGTTGCATTAGTTTCGGGTGATGCCTTTGGAGATGATAACTGTGTGCGTTTTTCCTACGCTACCTCTGAAGAAAAATTAATAGAAGCCTTAAAACGAGTAAAAGCTGCTTTGGCATTATTGAATTAATGGTAGCACTTTTAGTGTTGGAAATTGTATCAATTAAATTTCAAGTATTTAAAGTGATAGCATAAAGAAATGGATTCAAAACAACTGCATCAATTATTTGCTTCTTTTAATAAACTAAACGTTTTAATTGTAGGAGATGTAATGCTTGATTCCTATGTTTGGGGAACCGTTAACCGCATTTCTCCTGAAGCTCCGGTGCCAATTGTTGCTGCTCAAAAACGAGAAAACCGTTTGGGCGGTGCTGCCAATGTTGCACTAAATATTAAAGCAATGGGCGCAAAACCAATACTATGTTCAGTTATTGGAAACGATAGTAATGGAAAATTATTTACACAATTAATTAAAAAAGAACAGCTTTCATCTGAAGGAATTATCCTGGTAGATGATCGTCCAACAACTTCTAAAACCCGCATTATTGGGAATCAGCATCAAATGCTTCGAATTGATGAAGAAGTAACAACTACAATTAGTGATGCTCAAAGCAAAAAACTGTTTCAACTCATCTCGAAAATTATAAGCACAAAAAAAATTGATGCGCTTATTTTTGAAGATTACGATAAAGGAGTTTTGAGTAAAAGCTTAATTGAGGAGCTGATTAAGCTCGCAAAAAAGAATTCAATTCCAACAAGTGTTGATCCCAAGAAAAATAATTTCTTACTGTACAAAAATGTGACCTTGTTTAAACCCAATTTGCGCGAATTAAAGGAGGGCTTAAAACTCGAAACAGATTTAAGTGTTCCTAAGAATTTAAAACTTGCTATTCATCAACTTTCTAAAACTTTAACTTGTTCTATCTGTTTAATTACATTATCTGAACGAGGTATCTACCTTGCTCAAGGAAAAAATGAATATTGGTTGCCGGCTCATGTTCGCACCATTTCGGATGTTTCGGGTGCTGGCGATACCGTAATTGCAGTGGCAACACTATGCCTGGCTGCAAAATCATCTTTAAAATTGATGGCTGCATTGGCGAATCTTGCCGGTGGATTGGTGTGCGAAAAATTAGGAGTTGTTTCGGTTGATAAACAACAACTTTTGGAAGAAGCAAAACAATTGATTTAATGGGAGAAAAAGTAAACAAGAGGAAGAAATGAAAGCTAGTGTAACTCCGTATAAAATTTCTAAAGAAAGTAAGAAAGATCAGGTTGCAACGATGTTTAATAACATCGCACCTAAGTATGATTTTTTGAATCACTTTCTTTCTTTTGGTATCGATATTTTATGGCGTAAACGAGCCATCCGTGAACTTGCTTCCGGTAACCCTAAAACCTTACTCGATATTGCTACCGGAACCGGCGATTTTGCAATTGAATCGCTTAGCTTGCATCCCGAAAAGGTAATTGGTATTGATATTTCAGAAGGAATGTTAGCTGCTGGAAGAACTAAAATTAAATCGAAAGGCCTCGAAAATAAAATTGAGTTGCAAAAGGGCGATAGCGAGAATTTGCAGTTTGATGCTAATTTTTTTGATGCAGTAACTGTGGCTTTTGGCGTGCGAAACTTTGAACACTTAAGCAAAGGATTAACAGAGATAAATAGGGTACTAAAGCCCAATGGGAAGCTGGTCATACTAGAGTTTTCAAAACCGCGTAAATTTCCGGTGAAACAGTTGTATTCCTTTTATTCGAACTACATTTTACCGCCGGTTGGAAAGTTGTTTTCGAAAGATGCTGCTGCGTATACCTATCTTCCCGAATCGGTTGAAGCATTTCCGGATGGAACTGATTTTACAGCTATCCTGCATTTGTGTGGCTTTAAGGAAACAAAAATAATTTCACTTACCTTTGGTATTGCCAGTATTTATGTGGCAAAAAAATAAATTGATAAATCTAGCGTTAGTAAAATAGGTGTATAAAAAGTATTTTCTCTTATTTCTTATTGGGATGGTTAGTCTAACCGAATTGCATGCGCAAAAGGTGAAAGCAATCAATTTGCCGAATTTTGATTATAAGCCATTACACTTCGGTTTCTTGCTCGGACTTAACAAAGCCGATTTTATTATACATCCCAATCCTAACCTTGCCGGACTTGACTCGGTATATATCTTAGAATCTACACCTCAAACCGGATTTAATTTAGGGATAGTTAGTAATTTACGTATTGCCGAATATGTCGATTTGCGCTTTATTCCTGCATTAGCATTTTCGACACGTAATTTGGAATACACCTTTAAAAGTACCAAAGGCGATATCACCCGTAAAAAGGCAGTTGAATCAACTTTTATACAATTCCCACTCGATTTAAAATTAAAATCGGCAAGGTATAATAACTTTAGGGCATACCTAGTTGTTGGCGGTAAATACACCATTGATATAGCTTCGCAGAAAGATGTAAACAGTAATTTAGTCGTCGATGCAATTGTGAAATTGAGAAAAAATGATGTGTATTACACGATGGGAGTAGGCTTTGATTTTTATCAGAAATATTTCAAATTTTCGCCCGAATTAAAATTTTGCTTTGGTGTTCGTAATTTATTGGTGAAAGATAATAATGTGTTTGCTAATTCAATCGATAAGTTAACCTCTAAAATTATTGACATCTCCTTTACTTTTGAATGAAGTGTTGAAGAATAAGAATAGCTAAAAGGTTTATAAATCTAGTGACTATCCCAACTAAATGATTCAAGATATTGATTTGATTGCTTCAGTAAGAGAAGCCTCAAATTCAGAATTGATTAAAGAAAAAATTGCTGCACTTTGTTCAGTTACAAGCTCCGAAATTACTTCATTGGTGCTGTTGAAGCGTTCGATTGATGCACGTGCAAGACTTATAAAAGTAAATCTACGCTATCGTGTTTATATCAACGAAATTGTACCGGCAAATCAACCTGATTTTATTCGGTATTCAAATGTTGCAACCGCTAAACCGGTAATCATAATTGGTGCAGGACCGGCTGGATTATTTGCTGCTTTAAGCCTAATTGAGAAAGGCCTTAAACCTATTTTAATAGAACGAGGTAAAAATGTAAGAGAAAGACGGCGCGATTTAGCCGATTTAAATCGGAGACAAAAAGTTAATCCCGATTCAAATTATTGTTTCGGTGAAGGTGGTGCAGGTACCTATTCAGATGGAAAATTATACACACGATCTACAAAAAAGGGAGATGTTACAAGCATTTTAAAAACCTTTATTCAATTTGGTGCAGATGCAATGATTGCGGTTGATGCTCATCCTCATATTGGTACAAATAAACTTCCCAACATAATTCAAAACATACGGAATCAAATTATTGATTCAGGTGGCGAAATACATTTCAATACCCGTATGATTGATTTTACTATTAACGAAAATAAAATTTCGGAGGTAAAAACCATCCATACTCAAACTAGCGAAGAGCGCAACTTTAGTGGGGAAGCAGTTATCTTGGCAAGTGGACATTCAGCACGTGATATTTTTGAATTGTTGCATAAAAAGCAACTTTCAATTGAAGCAAAAGAATTTGCAGCAGGTGTGCGTGTTGAACATCCTCAAGCGATTATTGATGCCTTGCAATATCATTGTAGAACAAATGAAGAAGTAAAAGAAGCGAGAAATTTTTTACCGGCAGCAGCTTACAGTTGGGTAGAACAAATTGATGGGAAAGGTGTTTATTCGTTTTGCATGTGTCCGGGCGGAATTATTGCACCATGTGCTACCGGTCCCGAACAAGTTGTTACCAACGGTTGGAGCCCATCTAAACGAGATAACCCCTACGCCAATTCAGGAATAGTAGTGACAATTACTGAAGATGATTGGAAAAAATACAATAACAAAGGAGCTTTAGCAGCATTAGCTTATCAAATGCAACTAGAAAAAATTTCTTTTGAAGCCGGAGGCAAGTGTCAAATTGCACCTGCTCAGCGTTTGCTCGATTTTGTAAATGGTGTAAATTCGGTTGATTTACCGAGCTGTTCTTATCAACCTGGTATAGTATCAGCACCGTTGCATCAACTCTTACCACCCGAAATTGCAAAACGTTTACAAAAAGCTTTTCAACTCATTGGTAAAAAAATGAAAGGTTATTTAACCAATGAAGCAGTAATTGTTGCGGTTGAATCACGCACCTCTTCACCTGTGCGCATACCACGTGATAAGAACGAACTCAATCATCCTCAAGTATTCAACTTGTATCCTTGCGGTGAGGGGGCAGGTTATGCAGGTGGAATTGTTTCGGCTGCAATTGACGGACAAAATTGTGCATTAAAAATTGCCAAAAAAATTATTCGGTAGATTTTTTATTAAACAATAAGTATCCGAATGAAAATAAAAAGTTAAAGGAATTGGTTTTACGGTCGTAATAATTTACACTAAAGCTCAGCGGACCAATTGGACTGTGATAAATCAAAGAGCTTGAGCCTATGAAATATACTTTTGCAAAAGGAGCTCCATACGCGGCAGTTAAATCAGGTTGTTTAATTATTTCTTTATAAGGTTGATAAACAAATCCTTCTAAACGTATATCAAAATTAGTATATAAATTTACGATAGTTCGCAAGCCACCCGCAGCGAAGGAATGGGATCTGAAATTTTCTAAAAACAGCGTTCTGCTCTCTGGAATTGGCATAAATCCTGGTGCCGACAAAATGCTTGCTGTATAATTATTGAAAAAATCTTGGTTCGAAAAAACACCTTCAACATAAAATCCTAAACGTAAGTTTCCTTTTCGTTTAAAATAATTATCATACACTAAATGTAAGTTAAACCAATTGTGATAGCGGCTGTAAACGTTTCTAATTTCAGCGGTTGAACCGGGATGATTTACTTCGCGACCACTTATATAGCGCAATTTTGCCAGAAAATAGGTACCACTGTTTGCGTATTGTTTTTTGTTAAGTGTGTTACGTTCGTAATAAATATAGGGGCTGGATAAATAAAAATCAGTTCTATCAGCAGTATCATTAGCTGAAAAAACTTTGGTTTGATAGTATTTATCATAGCTGTTTGCAAAGGCAGCACCGGTGATAATTTTACCCTTGTTTTTTGCCGGTAATCCTAAATTTATATCCCCGTACAAATCATTTTGAACTAAGAACGAAGGTTTTGACTCTTCAAAAAAGGCCGTACTACTTTTGAAGAAATCCCAACGGCTCCGTGTGAAAGAGGCCTCGGCATAAAAAGGTAAACGTGAAGGAAAATCAAAACGTAATTTCGCATGATAGGAACCATATAGCTTTCCAAAATAAATATTGCCACTGGATGTGATCGAAATTTTTCGCAAATAATTGTATTGAAGTCCGATAAATCCAGCATTAATGGGTCGTGAAGAAACATTGCCCCCAAAGGATATAAACAAATCTTTTTCGCGTTTTATTTTCAGCAATAAATCATAATAGCCCGATTTGGTATTGTATTTCGACAAGGGATAAATTTGCCGAATCTTATCGTCAGCTACTAAACGATAATATTTTGGTTTTAATTCTTCGAGTGTAATTAGCTTGTTGTTGCTGCTAAGTAATTTTTTTACATAATGCGCCTGCTTCGGTTTTAGGCCATCAATGAGTATGCGTTCAAAAACAAGACGCTCTTTTTTACCCATAAATAGCTGTCTTTTACAACTCAATGAATCAGCATTTTCACGCCTGCTAATCAATAATTTTATACTGTCCATTTTTTGATAGGCAGCATCGTATCCATTGTCTAAAACTTTTGCAGCATTTTTAAATTCAAATAAACCTATATTCTCAACCAGCGGCTCAATAATAATAGATGGAACGGGAACCGGTTCCGATTTGCCTCGGTTTATTAACATGCTTTTGATTTGCAAAATTACATTGTCTTCATCAGGAGCTTTTATTTTATCGGCAACACTGCTTCCAATTATTACATCAGGTTTAAAATCATGGTACAAAACATCAATCGGGAAGTTGTTGTACAATCCACCATCAAAAAATAAATTTCCATCAATTAATATGGGCTTAATATAAAATGGATACGACATTGATGCACGAATACATTGACCTACATCGCCTTTATTGAAAACTACTTGGCGCTTTTCGGTAACATCCGAACCTACACATCGAAAAGGAATCATCAAACTATCAAAATTATAATTGGCAGCTGCTGATGAATTGGCAAATAATTCAACCAAGGTAAAATCAATTGGAACAGGTGAAATAAAATTGGTTGGAAGAGAGGTAGATAAAACAGTGTCCGGTGCAAATTTAAAGGAAATCCATGAAGCATCACTTTCCTTTTTCTTTAGATAGAAAATATATTTTTCTTCTACATCGCCTTCAGCTGCTCGCTTAAATTTATCGCTTTTAATAAAATTTTCAATTTCAGCCACCGAATATCCCGAGGCGTACATGCCGGCAATAAAAGCACCCATGCTGGTTCCAACAATGTAATCAATGGGTATATGGTTTTCTTCGAGTGCTTTTAATACTCCAATGTGAGCAACCCCATCAGCTCCTCCACCGCTCAATACCACACCCACTTTTTGTGCTTGCGTATTTACACTCGTACAGAGTAATAAAAAGCTTAGTAAAAGTAAGGATGAAAATATGCGCATAGACCGATATTCCTGCAATTTTAGGCTGTAAAATAATTTTTCAAATGTACTAAAAGCAAGGTTTACTTGCTAACTGTCATTGAATTTTAACTCAGATGGTTTTTAACAATTCTTCAAAATAATCAACACTTTTAAGCAGACGTGAACCATACCAGCTAAATGCTTCACCGTTTACTAATATAACTTTTGAATTCGGACAAATCGTTTCAAAATGCGCTATATCGTTTGTTTTAAATGGGAAAGGCTCTGAGGCAAGTAAAATCAAATCAGGTTTTGCTTGGGCTATTTCAGCTGCCGTAAGTTGTGGATAACGACTACTTTTTTTGAAGCAATTAATAAAACCACATTTCTCTAATAAATGATTAATAAAAGTTGAATGTCCAACGCACATATAAGGCTCTTTCCAAATGAAATACGCACATGATTTATTGTGCACCGGTTGTAAACGCGAGAACTGGACAGTTATTGCACCATGCATTTGCTTAGCTTC
The DNA here is from genome assembly GCA_002389785.1 of Bacteroidetes bacterium UBA4408. GTDB lineage: Bacteria > Bacteroidota > Bacteroidia > UBA4408 > UBA4408 > UBA4408. The sequence continues at coordinate 13,345 of DGQS01000232.1, read as the reverse complement.
ATTGCTGCGGTTCAATAAATTTCCCAAACCAATAATGAGCTGCCCGGCTTCCTCTAAATCTTTTACATCACTTATCCATACCGGATAATCCAGCATTAATTCTTCGAGTTGCTCACGTGTATTTTCTTCCTTATTGGCTATAATTAAATCCGGTTTGAGCGACTTTATTTTAGCAATATCTAAATTTTTTGTACCGCCAATGCGGGTTTTGTTTCTAAACCATTCAGTGGGATGTATGCAAAATTTAGTGATTCCAACAACCGATTCATCTAAACCTAAATCATATAGAAGTTCGGTTTGTGAAGGCACGCATGAAATGATGCGTTTGGGAACTTCTGTAAACGAAAGAATTCGTCCAAGCTGATCGGTGCTATGAATCATCTTCCACTAATAATATGCTAAACCAACAAGGCTGAAATAATATCGCTTTTTGTAATAATATAAGTATTGTCGGTTTTAAAATCACGCACCAGCAATGCAGGATTTTCGGGTGTAATCATTTTCGATAATGAATCGATAGGAGTTGAAATATCAACGAATGGAAAAGCAGCCTGCATCACAGTTTCAACTGCATTTAATTTTATTTCAGGATTTTTTATCAAAGAAGAAAATAAGTGATTTTCACTCAATGATCCAACAATTCGCTTATCCGAAGTAACCGGTATTTGTGAAATATCCATTTCGTTCATCATCTTGGCTGCTTTTTCAACGGTTTCCTTTGCATCGATCGTAACCAATTCTGCTTTTTTGTTGGTTACTACTAAATCTCTGGCAACTAATCCCTTTTTATCGAAATAGCCTTTCATACGCATCCAGTCATCGTTAAACATTTTACCTAAATAGCGGGTTCCATGATCATGAAAAATAACCACTACTAAATCGCCTTTTTTAAAGCGGTCTTTCATTTGAAGTAAGCCAGCCATTGCCGAACCTGCAGAGTTTCCAACAAAAATACCCTCACGCTTTACAATCTCACGGGTCATTAAAGCTGCATCTTTATCAGTTACTTTTTCAAAATGATCAATAATATTAAAATCAACATTGGCAGGTAAAAAGTCTTCGCCTATTCCTTCGGTTACATAAGGGTAAATTTCATTTTTGTCAAATATTCCGGTCTCTTTGTATTTTTTAAAAACCGAACCATATGTATCAATGCCAAGTATTTGTATGTTGGGATTCTTTTCTTTTAAATATTTACCTGTACCGCAAATAGTACCTCCGGTTCCAACTCCTACCACCAAATGAGTTATTTTACCTTCGGTTTGTTCCCATATTTCCGGACCGGTTTGTTCATAATGCGCCAATGAATTTGAAGGATTGTCGTATTGATTCGGTTTCCATGAATTAGGAACTTCCTTTTCGAGTCGAGATGAAACTGAATAATAGGAGCGGGGATCTTCCGGTTCAACATCGGTAGGGCATACTACCACTTCTGCTCCAAAAGCGCGTAAAGCATCAACTTTTTCTTTCGATTGCTTATCAGTGGTTGTAAAAATGCACTTGTATCCTTTTATGATTGCGGCAATTGCTAAACCCATGCCTGTATTTCCGCTGGTACCTTCAATAATGGTACCTCCCGGTTTTAAACGACCATCCTTTTCAGCATCTTCAATCATTTTTAAGGCCATGCGGTCTTTAATTGAATTTCCCGGATTTGTGGTTTCAATTTTTGCCAATACCGTTGCAGGAATATCTTTTGTAACGTTGTTGAGCTTTACTAATGGAGTGTTTCCAATAGTTTCAAGTATGTTGTTGTAATACATCAGGTTTTAGTAATAAGGTTGTAAACGTATATTATTCATAACTCGACTGCTACACAATTGCTACATGTAATTTTCGAAGTATATAAATAGCTTTAATAAAGGGCGCAAATGTAGAAAATATTTGTTCAGCTTTTTAAGACCTGTAGGAAATTATTCTTAACTAAATCGTATTGCTTTTACAGGACTGATGCGTGTTACAAGATAAGAAGGTACGATTAACAGTAGGGTGCAAATAAATAATGTACCAATATTTAAAGCTGCAATGTATTGCCAATTCATTTCAATGGGTACTAAGGATACATAATAGGAAGCTTGGTCGAGATGGGCAAAACCAAACTTTAATTGTGCTAAACACAATCCAATGCCTATCAGGTTACCTAAGAGTAATCCCTTTCCGGTGAGGTAAATGGCTTGATATAAAAACAATTTTCGCAAACTTAAATTAGATGCGCCTAAGGCTTTAAGCAATCCAATCATGTTGGTTCTTTCAATGATCAATATCAACAAAGCAGTAACCATGTTCATGGCGCCAACCGCTACCATCATCAATAATATGATCAGCACGTTTATGTTTTGCAAATCCAACCAATCAAATAATTGAGGATACAATTCACGGATAGTTTTTGAGTCTAAATCACTATCAATTGCGTCATACACGTTTTCTCCTACCGAAGCAAGTTGCTTAAAATCACTAACCGATAACTCAACACCTCCAATTTGTGTGGATTTCCAATCATTTAATTTTTGAATCTGATGTAAATCGCATAACACATATTTATCATCAAAATCTTCAAGTCCGGTTTCATAAATACCACAAACGGTGAATTTACGCATGCGAGCAGGCTGTTGAATAAAGTACATGATGAGTTTATCTTGAACTTTAAAGCGCAGTTTATCAGCAATTTTTTTAGAAATTAATAGATCATTTGAGGTGCTTGTATCTGTAAAAACGGGTAATTTACCGGAATAAAGATTGTTTTTGAAAAACGACAAGTCATAGTCCTTGGAAATTCCCTTTAATACAACACCTTCAATTGCCTCATTGGTTTTAATAATTCCGGCTTTGGTTGCAAACACCTGGCTGTGAGCTACTCCCTTAATATTTTTTAAGGTATGAAGTTTAAACTTGCTGATGTCAACCGGCTTGGGTTCAAGTGAGGCATTCGGAATAAAATCGGTAATTTGAATATGTCCTCCAAAGCCTATTACCTTTTCGGTAATTTGTTTTTGGAAACCGGTAAGTACAGCTACTGAAATAAGCATTACAGCTACTCCCAATGCAATAGCCCATACTGCAATAGTAACAATTGGTTTGCTTTGTATGCCTCCCGAATTGCTTTTTTGAAACAAAATTTTTCGGGCTATAAATAATTCAGTGTTCAATAGGAATAATTGTATTTTTGCCGACCGTAAAAATAGTACTATTAATTATTCGGCTATTGTTTTTAATTAATTCATCCAATTTTAATGTGTAAAGTGTTACTAAATATCGGCGCTAAGAGAGCAAAAATAATTATGCTGCTTTCATTGTTAGTGCACTTTTCTTTAGTAAGCGCCCAAATCAAACGTAAAGCCATACGAGTGGGTGCTGAACGAACCGAACAGTATTTAACTATCCTTCAAAATAAAAATATTGCCGTACTCGCTAATCAAAGCAGTTTAATTGGTCGTACCCATTTGGTTGACTCCTTACTTAAATTATCGATTGATATAAAAAAGGTTTTTTGTCCTGAACATGGATTTAGAGGCGATGCAGATGCCGGTGAACAAGTAAAAAACTACAAAGATCCCAAAACTCACTTACCGGTAATTTCTTTATATGGCGCATCTAAGAAGCCCTCAGTAAAAGATTTAACGGGTATTGATTACCTGATTTTTGATTTACAAGATGTTGGTGCACGTTTCTATACATACATATCTACCCTAAAATATGTTATGGAAGCATGTGCTGAAAATGAAGTTAAATTAATTGTGCTCGATAGACCTAATCCAAACGGATTTTACATTGATGGTCCGATTCGAGAAGAATCGTTTTCATCGTTTGTTGGCATCGCTCCAATTCCAGTGGTACATGGATTAACAGTTGGAGAGTTTGCAAAAATTGCGAACGGTCAAGGCTGGCTTGCCAATGGAAAAATTTGTGAGCTTACAGTAATTACTTGTGAAAATTATTCACATCGTGATTATTATACTTTACCAATTCATCCTTCCCCTAATTTACCTACCATGACTGCCGTTTATTTGTATCCCTCGTTGTGTTTCTTTGAAGGTACAGCTGTAAGCTTGGGAAGAGGCACCAATAAACCCTTTCAGCAAATTGGTTATCCTAATTTAAGCGGAACCGATTATAGCTTTACACCTGTTTCAACACCAGGTGCAAGTAAAAATCCTCCATATAAGGATCAGTTATGTAAAGGATATGATTTATCTGACTATGGCGAAACGATGGTTAAGCTTGAGAAAAAGTTAAATCTTTTTTGGTTAATCGAATTGTACAAAGGTTATCCTGACAAGGATAAATTTTTCACTGCATACTTCAATAAATTGGCAGGGAATTCAACATTGAAGGAGCAAATTATTGCAGGTAAAACAGAAGAAGAAATTCGTGCTTCATGGCAAGCAGGAATTGATGAATATAAACGAATGCGCAAACGCTATTTGTTGTACCAAGATTTTGAGTAACCCGCTGAAATACTAAATTTCAATTAATTCAAACGAGCCGTCTTCTGAGCTTTTCGGCTACATTTTAAGAAATACTTGCATCCTTTACAGGGCAATGGTACAGCATCTAAATCAGATCTTGAGGAAAACATTTTTCGAGATGCTTGATAGCTACTGTTGTTCCATATTGTAGAAAGTTTATCATCCAACAAATTGCCAAATGATTCGCTTTTGCGAAATGAGAGTGAACAAGGGAATACAGTTCCATCCGGACCAACATACAAGCTACTCCATAAACTACTGCAAATTTCCGGAGTGTTGGCTAACGATGTAGAATTCGCTGAAATTTTTTCTGCTTCATCGTAAATGTCCATCAAGTGAGGCGATGCTGTGAACACCTCAAAATTATCCACACCTAATTGCTCTGCCTTTGTTCGTGCAGCTTCCACCTCGTGTATATTAAAAGGAAATGTCAAGTATTTCCAAGTAATGAAGGGAAATTTACTTTTGGCTCTCTTCTTGGCATCAACCAAAAGTTCAATATTTCCAAGTACTTTGTCATAATTTCCCTTCACTCTATATTTTGAATACACCTCCTGTGAAGCTCCATCGATGGACAAATAAATATGAGTAAGTTTTGATTTTACAAGGTTTTCAGCCATTGCAGGAGTTAAGTAATTAAAATTGGAATGTAAGGTACTTCCAACTTTATTAGCTGTTGTATAATCGATCATGTCGAATATTTCTTTATTTAATAAAGGTTCTCCCCAATTGTATAATGCAACACTAAGTGCATAATCCTTCACATTGCTGAATACTATTTTGTAGTTTTTAAAAGATAAAAAAGTAGGCTGAATCATTTCGGCATGCTTGATTCCTGTGTGGCAGCAAGGACATTTTAAATTGCACACATTGCCCGGGTCAAGTGTAATTTTAAAAGGCTTACTCTTAAGCTGTATTTGCTTATTTTTTTGTTCTGATTTATTGAGTAAAATATTGTGAAGTTTTTTAGGAGTTGCAAAGTGCTGCAAATAATACAGGTATTTGCGATAAGCTGTAAATCGTACCATTTGAATTAAACTAATTACCACAAATGAATGGCAATTTATTTCAGTACGAAATGACCGAAATCAGAGGATTTGTAAGAAGTTTTTAGATGAGAAATAGTAACTACATTAAAGCAAGTGGAGTTACTACTTTGCCAGATACTTATTTATTTCCTTGGCTACAACTTGCCCCGATATAATGGAAGGAGGAACTCCAGGTCCTGGTACAGTTAACTGACCTGTATAAAATAAATTAGTTACCTTCTTATTTCGCAGCGACGGCTTTAATATGGCGGTTTGTGCTAAGGTATTTGCCAATCCGTATGCATTGCCCCCAAACGAATTGTAGGCTTGCTTAAAATCATTGATGCAAAAGCTTCGTTTAACAATTACATGCGCTCTGATTTTTTCTCCGGTGAGTTGTTCCAAGCGCTCTATCATGATGTCAAAATACTTTTCACGAATTTCTTCAGAATCTTGTAAATCAACAGCTACCGGAATTAACAATACAATATTTTCTTTTCCTGCCGGAGCAACTTCAGGATCTAAAATTGATCCACAAGTAGCATAAAACAATGGATTGGAAGGCCATTGAGGACGATCGTATATTTCTTCAGCATGCAAGTCGAAAGGGGCGTCAAAAAATAAATTATGGTGTTCCAAATGTTTTATTTTTTTATCAATTCCAAGGTAATACATTAAGCAGGAGGGAGCCATCTTTCGCGATTTCCAATACTTTTCTGAATAGTTTCGATAGGCCGGTTCTAATAAATTTTGCTCAACATGATGGTAATCGGCAGCTCCAATAACCACATCAGCAATATACTCCATGCCATTAGCACGAACACTTTGAGCCTTACCATTCAATACATTAATTTTTTCAACTGCTATACCGGTTTTTATATTAACACCTTGTGCAATGGCCACCTTTTCCATGGCTTCAACAATTTTGTACATACCACCCATTGGATACCAAGTACCCAAAACTATGTCGGCATAATTCATCATGCTATACAAAGCAGGAGTTTCGTTTGGTTTTGCACCTAAAAACAAAACCGGGAATTCGAGCAATTGAATTAAATATGGATGTTTAAAATGCTTTTTAATGTAAGCACTGATGGATTTAAACAAGTCCATTTTTAAGGCAGCTGTAACAATCCGAATATCAAAAAACTCCGTTATGGACAAGCTGGGTTTGTTTACAAAATCACTCATGCTGATGTTGTATTTATACTCAGCCTCTGCTAAAAATTTTTTAAGTTGTACACTACTTCCCGGTTCGTACTTTTCAAACACAGCATAAAATGCCTCTAAACTTGCAGGTACTTCAATAGATTCGGTGGGACTAAAAAATACTTTGTAGGAAGGGTCTAATCGAACCAATTTATAGGCATCGGCTACTGCAACTCCAAACTGTTTAAAATAATTTTCAAAAACTTCCGGCATCCAGTACCAACTAGGACCTAAATCAAAAGTAAATCCATCCACAACCAGTTTTCCGGCTCTGCCTCCAACTGTTTTGTTTTTTTCGAGTAAAGTAACTGAATGACCCTCTTTGGCTAATGTTGTTGCAGCCGATAAACCGGCGAATCCTCCTCCAATAACTACAATTTGTTTTTTCATAATGATAAGCTAAGTCTTGATAATTTGGGCTGCTAACTTCATAGGCAGTGCAAAAAAACAAATTCTAACGCAGCTTTCAAATTTTAAATTATATTTTTTTCAGCTCCTTCAGCGCAATACAGGTAAAATACACGAGATGACAACAATAAATAAAGTAGAATGTTTTAAAAACGTAAAGATTTTAATTCTTAATCTTAGTGAAGATATTAGAGGGAAGTTGCTTTTTTTTAATGATAGTAAGACAACCTATATTTTTAAGCAGCTGCTTCCTTCCTCAATACTGTTCATCATGCTATGCAAATCAGTACTTTTCAGCATCCACATCAACTCTTTTTTTATACCCTTAAATTGTTCGTGAACTGGACAAGGATGCACCTCCGAACATTGTTTTAAGCCCAATACACAGGTTGAATAACTTTTTTCACCATCGATGGCGAATGCAATATCCTGTAATTTAATTTTTTTACATTTTTTAGCGTCGATACTAAATCCTCCCCAGGCGCCTTTTGTTGAATTAATAATATTTCCTTTAACCAAAAGCTGTAAAATTTTAGCTGTGTAGGCTTCCGGTGATGCAATTTCTTTGGCAATATCTTTTAAGCTGGCGCGTGCATCAGTTTTTGATTGATGCGCAATATAAATAGTAGCACGTATACCATATTCACAAGCTTTTGAAAACAACATCTTAATTATATTAGTTGGTTTTTACGATTCGTTTTCTTACAATATATACTGTATTTTTAAAACTATGCTGTTTTGAATTTACCGATAAATTCAATTAAAATTAGTATTTTAAATCTTTTCAAAATGCGCCGTAAAATGTCTTAAAAATTGTGGTTCATAGGTAATTTTATAACCCGATTTTCGCTCACAAATCTCAAGAATATCATCAAAAATATCCAATACATAATCAATGTGGCTCTGGGTATAAACTCTGCGTGGAATGGCAAGTCTCACCAATTCATTCGGCGCCGGAATCAATTTTCCGGAGGTGTCGTATTTGCCAAACATAACACTGCCAACTTCAACACAACGAATGCCGCCTTTAGTATATAAATCACATACCAAGGCTTGACCCGGATACTGATTCACCGGAATATTCTTGTACAATTTTTTTGCATCAACATACACAGCATGTCCTCCAATGGGCCATACCACCGGAATTCCTTTCTCTTTTAATTTCTCGCCAAGATACCCGGTGCTGCGAATTCGATAATGCAAATAATCTTCATCAAACACTTCTGTAAGTCCAATAGCGAGTGCTTCCATATCACGACCGGCAAGTCCTCCGTAAGTGGTAAAACCTTCTGAAATAATGAGCAAGTTCTTACACTTCAATGCAAGGTTTTCATCTTTTATTGTGAGCAAACCGCCAATATTAACCAATCCATCTTTTTTTGCACTCATTATAAAAGCATCGCCCAAACGCAACATTTCTTTTGCAATTTCTTCGTATGTTTTAGCTGCATATTCTTTTTCGCGATGTTTAATAAAATAAGCATTTTCGGCTATGCGACAACCGTCAATCACCAACAATAAATTGTAACGATCGCAAATTTCTCGAATGGATTTAACATTGGCCATGCTTACCGGTTGCCCACCTGACGAATTGTTAGTTACTGTAATAATTACTGCTCCAATCGCCTCTCTGCCTTCTTTTTCAATAATTTTTACGAGTTGTTCCACATCCATATTTCCCTTAAACGGTAAATCAAGTTCAGGATCCTTCGCTTCTTCATAAACTATATCAATGGCTTGTGCGCCGCTATATTCAATGTTTGCCCGAGTAGTGTCGAAATGTGTGTTGCTAATAAAAACTTTTCCTTTTCCTCCTAATATGCTGTACAAAATGCGTTCGCCTGCACGACCTTGATGCGTTGGTAAAACATGTGGCATTCCGGTTAATGTTTTTACAACTTTTTCTAAATGCTCCCAACTTCGAGCACCTGCATAACTTTCATCACCCATCATTATTCCGGCCCATTGACGGTCGCTCATTGCACCTGTGCCACTATCGGTTAATAAATCTATAAACACATCGCTCGAATGCAACAAAAATGTATTGTAATGGGCTTCCTCAAGGGCTTTGGTGCGGTAAGCTTCTGTGGTAATTTTTAAAGGTTCAACCATTTTAATTTTAAATGGTTCTGTTAAGGTGCGTAGTTTTTGTGCCATAAAATTTTTTTTTTCGAGCTCAAAGATAAAATTTATTTGTATTTCGGATAAATATGTCCGAATTAAAAATTACCTTTGTAGCACAAATCTGAAGCAAGAATAAAAGCCGGATAAAAACAACGTATTGGACTGTTTAGGATCAAAAAATAAAAACTGTATGGATCAATCATTATTAGAAAATAGCAAGGCAGCAGGCCTTAGCTATGTAAATTATAAAAACAAAGTCCTTCAATATGCCACCGAAGGTAAAACTTCAGGTGAATTAACAGAAGCACATATTGTTGCGACCAAGCTGAATGCTCAACGTATGAAGCGTATCGACAAGCAATGTAAATTGACGACTGCATTGCTCGAGAGCCTGCATCAATTTAAAGGAAATTATACATGGTTAATACTTACAGAAGCATGGTGTGGCGATAGTGCTCAAATTATTCCGGTTATCGCTAAAATCGCTGAAGCACATCCCAGTATTGAAGTTAAATTAATTTTTCGTGACGAACATCTTGAGTTAATGTCGCACTTTCTTACCAATGGCACATTGGGAATTCCCAAATTAATTTGCATTAACGAATTAACCAAACAAGTTATCGGTACATGGGGACCACGTCCTAAAGCCATTGTTGCTAAAATTATCGAGTATAAAAAGCAAAACCCTACTGTTGACAAGGATACTTTTAATGCGAATTTACATTTATGGTATGCGCATGATAATACGATGGCAGTTCAAGATGATTTTACAAACTTGTTGCTTGAATGGAAAAATAAAATAGAGCAAAAGGAGGGAGCCGTTCTTAGTTAAAAAAGTCATACAATCCCCAAAAAAGCAGTACAATACCCACTGTAGTGAAGGTATACATCACAAAAGCAAAGGAATTTCCTAAGTGGAAATTTATTAATGAAAACAAAAAACTAGAAACCAGAATTACCGAACCAAAGGCCAGCTTAATATTTCCACTTTTTACCTTGCGCTTGTGGCGGGCTTTTTTAATAAGTGGCAACAAATTCGATACTTGCTCTGAACTCGCCCCTTTAGCTATTAGTTCGCGTTCAATATTGCTCAACGATTGGTCGTTTTCGAGCATTTCAATTGCCAGTTCGTAAAGTTCACTTCTGTTGGTCGACTCCATAGAAATTTCTCTAATTGTTTAGCCAAATTAACTGAAACAATTAGTTAGGAATATGATTTTTGTCAGTACAATAAATTACGATTTTACTGGAAAGGAGCAAAGCTGTTAATGATAAGTGAGCAGCTTACTTTTTAGCTAACTTTTTCTTCTTTGGAGATGCTTTTGCAAGTGGATTGTATTCCAGGCATTGTTGAATCCAAAAGTCAAATTGCCCCTTTGTTTTTAAGCCATCTTCACTCACATACACAAATCCTTTCATGGGTGTTTTGGTAAAGTCCATTGGCCGGCATCCTTCCAAATCAAGCAGTTGCTCCGTTTTTGCAGGATCAACTCTGCACATCATTTCTTCCTTTACTACACCTATACACATCTTGTCATTCACCATATAACAGATGCCGCCAAACATAAGTTTTTCGGTTACATTGGGTAGGTCTTGTATAGCTTCCCGAATTCGGTCGGATAGTTTTTCATTGTAAGCCATCTTGCATTGTTATGTTTAGATTTCAAAAATACACAATCCATAATTTTCATAACTGTATTCACCAGCTATAGCTATCCCACTTATTAAATTTGGGAGCTTTTAAGTCCCGCTTAATTTTATTATCCTGCCCTCTACGCAAGTATTTTTTGGTAAGTTTTTCATAATAGATAGTTCGTTTTTCGCTGGCTGTTTTTTCGGTTATTATTTTTGATAAATGCCAACAACCCTCGCATACAAGCCCTGCATAATTGCAAGCATTAAAATGACTGCCTTGTGCTATTTTTTGTTTGCTTTTGGGATGGTATAAACATATATACACACCACTAATGTCGCATATTTCGTGTTGTTTTTTTGATTGAATCGGTACCATACTTTTTGATTGTATTACTATCAATTTTGTAGATACAATATAGCAGCAAAGCAACGTCAAAACATGACAGTTAATATCTTTTTCTTTGTGATAAGAATAAGCTAATCTAGGGTTGAAAACTGGTCATGCATAAAGTTAAAATCCCATAAAACAGCTTAACCGGCTTGCTTGCAGCTTCAATAATGTGTACTTTTGCATTACCAATGGGGTTGTCAGGTTTCGACAGCGAGTGCGATTGGTAGGTAAGCATACCGAGTGTTGTGAATATGGCTCGTTAATCCTAATTCTCAAAATCTATAAATGGCGAGTCTAACTACGCCCTTGCTGCTTAATACAAGGTATTAACTAGCAATGTTGCCCGAGAAGCTTCGCTTCACAGCGTTTCGGTAGCAGCATCACAAATGTGAAGCTAGTTGGTGCAGGCTTCGATGCATCAATTAAATAAAGAAGATAAGCTTGCAGTTGGTGGGTGATTTTGCCTGCTGCTCGACGAAAATCAAAAAGTCACTAAGTATGTAGAAGGCTTATTGATTCCTTGTTTGGACGAGGGTTCGATTCCCTCCAACTCCACAACCTTCCAAACAATTATCATCAATCCCTTGTAAATATAATGTTTACAGGGGATTTTTGTTTTCCGGTATCTCAAAATATTCAATTATTCTCAATGCTTAGGTGTCTGATTCGGTGTCCTAATTGACTACTGCGAATAGGACACCGAATATTCTGCAAGTATTTGATAATCTTCGATAATTGTCAATATATTTTATTTCCTGAATAATACAATTTGTTTACTTTTGTGATCATTCGGTGTCCTAATTTTAAATCTATAAGCCTATGAAAAACAAGAAACAAACCTTCGCAATCCTCTTCTACATTGTAAAGTCAAAGAAAAACAATGATAATGAAGCCCCAATTTATGCTCGGATTACAGTTGATGGAGTACGGAGTGAATTATCCATAAACCGGGTAATTGAGATTTCAAGATGGGATAGCTCCGCAGGGAAGGTTAAAGGGAATAAGGAAGATGCCAGGAGCATTAATGAGCATATCGACACCGTTCGGACAAAACTGAATGATGAAGAGAACACCCTGATCAAAAACAATAAGCTGGTAACCTCTATTGCCATTAAAAACGCTTATCTAGGCATTACAGAGAAGAAATCAACCCTTGTCGAGCTATTCAACTACCACAACCTTCAAATGGAAGAGAAAGTCGGTATTGACTATTCAACCTCTACCTTAACAAGATACACAACCACTCTTGGCCATATCCTGAACTTTATAAAGTTGAATTATAACACTTCGGATATGTTCCTGACTGAGCTTAATTACAAGTTTATTACTGAATTTGAGCATTATTTAAAAACAGTCCGGAAGTGCAACCACAACAGCACCATTAAATATATTCGGAATCTCAGGAAGGTGGTAAATATTGCCCTGGCCAACGAATGGTTGGAGAAAGATCCGTTTTTGAAATTCAAAGGCTCGATAAATGAGGTAGAAAGAGAGTTTTTAAATGCCGAAGAGTTGCAAGCTATTGAGGATAAAGTATTCAAAATTGCCCGGTTGGACGAAATCAGAGACATTTTTGTTTTCTCCTGTTATACTGGCTTAGCTTACGCAGATATTGCAAAGCTTACACAAAGTGAAATTGAAATTGGCATTGATGGAGCAAAATGGATTTACACCCACAGGGAGAAAACAGAAACGAAATCAAATATACCTCTGCTGCCGAAAGCACTTGAAATCATTGAAAAGTATAAAAATCACCCTGAGTGTTCTATTACTGGAAAACTATTACCTATAAAGAGCAACCAAAAGACTAATGCATACCTAAAGGAGATAGCTGTATTATGCGAAATCACTAAGAACCTTACTTTCCATTCTGCAAGGCACACTTTCGCAACTACAGTTACTTTAACTAATGGAGTTCCCATCGAATCAGTAAGTTCTATGCTTGGCCACAAGAACATACGCACAACACAAATTTATGCTAAGGTGGTTGAGAAAAAAGTAAGTGAGGATATGCTATTACTGAAAAGGAAGCTTGTAAAAGGGAAAAAATTAAAAGCCGCTATGGCTTGATTACCTAGTAAAAT
>DGQS01000234.1 GCA_002389785.1 Bacteroidetes bacterium UBA4408 | reverse complement strand
TTTTTAAAACGAAGCGTGGGTTTTTGCTCGAAACGGTTTGACTGTCGAGTTTATTATTTTGCTTAGTTGTCATGGAAGGGCCTGTCAGGTTTGGGTTTAGTCGGAATTTTTTTGAAAGCTTGCAGGTAACTATAAAATATCCGCATAATTTCCCGTAAGACTTGATTTTATTCTAATACCCAAATTGAAATTTATCACTAAGTTAATTTTTTTCAAATTACCCTAATTTAGGTATTGCTTTTCAAAAGTTTGGAAGTACATTTGTCGCATTATTTATATTTAGTCTAAATAAACATTGTGCGAAATAATATGAAAAAATTACTCTACAAATTATTTTTAATTACCTGTATATCAATTACTATTAATAGTTCAGCTCAAGTATTAACTAAAGAAGATTCTTTGAATGCCGGACTCGTTGCTAAGGACGTAAGCACCTTAATTGGAGGTTATGGTGAAGCTGCTTATCGCAACGATATTGATCGTAAAAATGCTAGTATTAACTTAACCCGAAACGTTATTTTTATCGGACACAAATTTAATAACCGCATAAGTTTTTTTTCGGAAACAGAAATAGAAGATGCTAAAATTGAAGGCGGTGAAGCCGGTGGTGAAATTTCATTAGAGCAAGCATTTATAAAGTTTAATATCAACCGCAATAATTACATCGCTGCCGGTTTGTTTATTCCGCGTATTGGTACCATCAATGAAAATCACTTACCTACCACTTTTAATACGGTTGCGCGTCCGCGTCTTGAAACTAAATTAATTCCTTCCACCTGGCGCGAACTTGGACTTTCCATTTATGGAACCATACCAGCCATTAGCGGATTAAATTATTCAGCTGCATTGATGAACGGGCTTAATTCGGCAAATTTTGAAGGCGGAAATGGAATAAGATCGGGAAGATTTGAAGGTAAGGATGCCTCTGCATCCAATTTGGCGTTAACCGGTGCTTTGTTATACTATGTAGGAAGTTTTAGAATTCAGGTTTCCGGCTATTACGGTGGTTCTGCCGGATTAAGTCCGCGTGAAGCTGATAGTTTGCGACTTAATTCAGGCGCATTTGGAACACCGGTAGCTATGGAAGAAGCCAATATTCAGTTTCGAAAATCGGGATTCTATGCCTCTGCCCTTTTTGCTGCCATTCAAATTCCGGATGCCGAAGCGCTAAATATTGCCTATGCTAAAAATGTTCCTGCTGCCATGATGGGGTATTATGCAGAAGCCGGCTATAATTTGTTGGAAAAAACCAAATACAAAAACAAAAAACTCATCAGTTTTGTGCGTTACGAAAACTTCGATTTAAATTCGGCGCTACCTACGAATGCTATCGAAAACGATCAGTACAAACAAAGTTATCTGTTTGCCGGCTTAGCGTTTTTACCTCTTCCGGGTGTGATTGTGAAAGCTGATTTTGAATATCAAACTACCGGTGAACCTAACCCTGCCTTAGTAATTAATCCTAGTCCGGTTGCACCAAAATATTTAACCAACCGAAGTTTTGTTAATTTAGGAATCGGATATAGTTTTTAAATCTACTTTAACTTTTGCGACATGAACCGACGAAAATTTATTGAACAAACTTGCCTCGCATGCATGGCTACAACCGCTGGAATTAGTCTATTTGGAATAGGTGCATGCAACACAACTCAAGTTCTAAAAACCAGTAGTACCAACGGAAATGTATTAATTGACAAGGCAAGCTTTTTGGCTGAAAAAGAAGCAAAATTAATCAGAGTTGCTGATCTCGAACACGATATCTTAGTGCTTAAAGAAGGCGATTCATTTAGCGCTATTTATTTGCAATGCACACATCAAAATAATCCTGTTAATTATACAGGTAGCGGAATTGTATGCAATGCACATGGAAGCCAATTTGGACTCAACGGTGAAGTTAAAACCGGTCCTGCCTCTATACCCTTAAAAAAAATCCCCATTAGCCATCAAAATAATCAACTCTCACTAACCATAAAATGAAACTAAAATTTGCACCCCTAGCGACCGCGCTTCTTCTTTTACATCTATCTTGCCGAAAGGCTGAAACAAGTGAACAAACGCAAACCAACATTCCTGAAGTATTGACTGAATTTTCGTACAAAGTTGCTTATGCCACTTATAGCGACTTGGAACAAAAATCAAGTCAACTACATAGTAAAGTAATGTCCTTTAATAGCTCAAACACCAGCAGCGATTTAGAGGCTTGCAAGCAGCTTTGGAAAGATACCCGAGCAGCTTGGGAACAAAGTGAAGCCTTTTTATTTGGTCCTGTTGCCACTGATGACATTGATCCTGCAATTGATGATTGGCCTGTAAACCAACAAGATTTGGATTCCTTATTGGCGAGTAATCAAGTGTTTAGTCAAGGCTTTTTAGATAGTACACAAACTACATTAAAGGGTTTTCACCCAATGGAATATTTATTATTTGGAGCCAATGGTTCCAAAACTCCGGGCGATTTTACTGTACGCGAACACGATTATTTAGTTGCTTTAGCAGATTATATTAAACGCTTAACCACTAAATTGCGAAAAACCTGGGAACCTCTTGAACCGGGCAATTACCTGGTTCAATTTACACAAGCAGGAAACAGCGGAAACATTTATGCAAGTAAACGTGCTGCGGTTGAAGAACTCGTAAATGCTATGATCGGTATTTGTGAAGAAGTTGCTGATGGAAAAATTCAAGAACCATTGGCTGCACAAGATCCCAAGTTGGAAGAATCTCAATTTAGCAAGAATTCCATCACCGATTTTAGAAACAATATCATCAGTGTTCAAAATGCCTATAATGGTAACTATGTTGAAAACGGAATTGGATTGAATAACTGGGTAAATCAAAACAACATTTCGCTAGACACCAAAGTGCAACAAAAAATTGTGAATGCGATTAATTCTTTTGACTTAATTACCCTACCTTTTGGCGAAGCAATTATCACGCAACAAAATCAATTAGGTACTGTACAGCATGCTTTACGCGATTTAAAAACGGTTCTTGAAGATGAATTGTTACCCTTCGTTCAACAAACTATAACTGAATAATTACCAAAAGAATAACCATGCTTCAGGTAATGCAACTAAAAGTTAAGTATTGGATAGGCGTTTTATTAGTCGTAAGTTTTGTGGTGGGATGCCGCAAGTACAATGAATTTAGTGAAGATGAATTGGATAAGCGCTATGCCGGAGGTAGCAATACAGTATTTGATGAATCGGGAGGAGCCTTTGCGCATCCTTTTCAAGGATTAAGTGAACACGATATGGAAGTGCACGAAATAGGTGATGCACATTTTGAAGCTTCATTTGTTACTGCGCCATCTTTTATCCGTCCGGGCCTTGGTCCCATTTACAACAACGTATCATGCGCTAGCTGTCATATTGCTGATGGTCGAGGTAAACCTGCTTCACCGGGTCAACCCTTGCTATCGATGTTATTTCGAATTAGTATTCCCGGCGAAGGACCTCATGGCGAACCCAAGTCTGCTCCCGGTTTTGGAGGACAATTGCAAACAGCGTCTGTGGTTGGTAAACCAAGCGAAGGCACCATAGACATTACTTATTCTGAAGAACTCGTAACTTTAGCAGGTGGAGAAGTTGTAAGTTTACGACGTCCTACCTACTCCTTGCAAAATACCTATATTCCTGCCCCTGCCGGGCTATTGCTTTCACCCAGAGTAGCACCACCGGTATTTGGACTAGGATTGTTACAAGCCATTTCTGATGAAACTTTACTTAGCTGGGCCGATGAAATGGATGCAAATGGTGATGGCATTAGTGGGAAAGTGAATTATGTTTGGAACATTCCTAAGAACCAAACCACCATTGGGCGATTTGGTTGGAAAGCTGGTGCACCTGATTTGCTGCAACAAACTGCCGGCGCTTATTCAGAAGATATGGGTATTACCAATTCTTTGTTTCCGGCTGAAAGTAGTTTTGGTCAATCACAATACGATAATTTGCAAGATGAAACCGAAGTAAACGATAGTATATTAAATGCAGTAGTATTTTATACACGCACCTTGAGTGTTCCGGCACGTCGCATGGTTACAGATGCTAGCAATT
>DGQS01000257.1 GCA_002389785.1 Bacteroidetes bacterium UBA4408 | reverse complement strand
AAATGAGGAGGAATTAACATGGCAAACAAACCTGATATTAACGAAATTGCTGAGGCGCTTAAAAGTTTTATTTCAAGTTCAATCGTTGACCATACCGTTGACTTTGATACCCATACTGTTTTATCAACTTTGGGAATTGATTCATTTTCGTTAATTGAAATAGTGCTTTTTATAGAACGTAAATACGGCGTAGTATTGGCAGATGAATCCTTAACTCCTGACAATTTAAAAAGCATCAATAGCATTGCAATTTGCACCTATAAACAATTAACAGATTGAGCTGAATGCCGGTTAATCTTGCTCAACAAAGTCCATTAAGCGGAACCGATTATTTTCAATTGGTGCTCGACAAACACTACAGAGCCTATGGTACACTGGGTAATGTGTCGCGTATTGTAATTGAACTTAGCTCTAAACTCGAATTAACTCACCTTCAACAACGTGTAAACTCGCTCGAAATTTTTAACTGGATGCAGCACTTAAAAATGATGCGCAGTTCTATATGGTCAATTCCATTTTGGAAATCAATTTCAAATAATGAGCTAATTTCAATACGTGAACATTTTAGTGAAGCAATACCTGAATCGGTTCTTGGAAGAGACTTACAACCCAATTCGGGGAACTTGTTTTTTTTCGATTTAATTCAAACTCCCGAGGCAAAAAGTATCTTGGTTTTTTCGGTGCACCACTCTTTGATGGATAGTAAAGGAGTAAAATTACTCATGCAATTACTTGCAAATACAGCGATTGATGAAGCCAAGTTAAATTACTTCCCGGATGAAAACAGAGGTGATTATTCGCTCTACTTTAAATTAAAAAAATCCTTTGAAGCCAAGCATTTTGTTGAGTCATTTAATTTTAAAAAAATGGCAACCTTGCTTCGATCCACTCCTAAATTGAAGCACCATTCGAGCTATCATTTTATCGAATTTACACCGGATGAGGCTAATATTATTGATAAAAACAGCAAATTAAACGGATCCGTTTTCGGAAATAGTTTGTTTTACTTAAGTTGTATATCAAGAGCGATTAATACGATTCTTGAAAAACGAGGTACCGGCGTTGGTGATTTTTGGATTCCCGTTCCTCAAAATCAGCGGCGAAGAGGCGGTGATGGTACCTTACTTAGTAATCAAATTTCTTTTATGTTTTTTCGCCTGGCCCAAAATAAACTAGGCTCCATAAAAGCGTGTACTGCTGATTTAAGCAATCAAATGAAACAACAAATAGCTGCTTCATTTCCACAAACCTATTCCATTATGATGGAATTATTTAGAAGGGTTCCATTACCTTTTTATTCATTTTTAATTAAAAATGCCTCCAAAGGAGCAACAGCAAGTTATTCATTTTCAGATATTGGAGAATCTTGGGAAGGTACTGATACTTTTATGGAGATACCCCTGCAGCGAGTTTCACATCTACCGGCAAACCCTTATATACCGGGATTTACAGTAGTTGTAAGCAAATACAAAGGTGCCTTAAAATTTACACTCGCTTACATTGACGAAGCTATTACTCTGTCTGAAGTACAAGTATTTGAACAGTTTTTACGAAACGATTTACTTCAAATCTCCACTAAATAATATTTCCGTTCGCCTGATTTGAAGTATATTTACCCTTTAAAATTATAGCTACTTGGCAAAAATTATTACATGCGATGTATTGGTTATTGGTGGCGGTGCAGCCGGAATTGCTGCCGCTTGTGCAGCTGCCGGTTCTGGATTAAAAGTAGCTTTAATTGAACGCCATTCGTATTTAGGTGGTAAAGCTACCGCTTCTGTTGTAGGTACTTTATGTGGATTGTACTTGCGCAATAAAAGTACAAATGCTCAATTTATTTGCAATGGTTTTTCTAAAAGTCTTGCTTTACAGTTACAAGATCTAAGCAATACGATTCCTCAAAGCAATACTGATGGCTTGCATTTTTTGCCCTACCACCCTTTTAAATTTAAAATTTTAGCCGACCGTCTTTTACAAGAGGCAGGTGTTGAACTTTTTCTGCACAGTACGTTAACATCTTGTAATCTTACTTCAACCGAAATTGAATCAGTTTCAGTTTTGGTATTTGATGAAGAAATAACTTTTGTTTCAAAACAATACATTGATTGTTCAGGTGAAGCATTATTAGCTGGAAAAGCCGGTATTAAGATGTGCTCAGAAGATACCTATCAAGCTGCTGCACATGTGTTTGAAGTGCACAACATTACTGCAACAACCGAACATGCCTTGGGATTTATTATGCTTCGAGAAATATCAAAAGCAATTGAACATGGTAAACTCTCCTCTGCATTTCAACGCACTTCGATTGTTCCCGGTTCGCTGCAACAAAATAAAGTGCTTATTAAAGTAGGGCTTCCATTCCCAATTTCGTTAAGCTTGAACTCGGTTACTCAAATTGAGGTGGAAGCCAGAAAATTGGTGAATGAACTTTTCGATTTTTTGCATACTTCAGTCAGTACTTTTGCATCTGCAATTTTGGGCGAAGTAGCTGCCGAAAGTGGTATCAGAACCGGAAAGCGACCGCTTGGAAAATATGTTTTAAATGAACTCGATGTATTAACTTGTCGAAAATTCGAAACCGGAATTGCAAATGGGTCGTGGCCGGTAGAATTTTGGGAGCCTTCAAAAAAGGTACACATGAGTTATTTTGCTGAAGACGACTATTATCAAATACCGGCCGAGTGCTTAAGCGCAAATGAGATAAGTAACTTATATTTTGCAGGACGAATAATTTCGGCCGACAGCACTGCTATTGCGAGTGCACGAGTAATCGGAACTTGTTTGCAAACCGGTTACGCTACAGGAAAACTTGCAGCGGCAAAAATTCAAAATACTCCGTTAGAGTTGGCAATTAAGCAAATTAGATTGGATCAATTAGTATAAGAAAGTCTCATGAACGTTTATACTTTACTCGAACAGGCTGCTCAAAAATGGCCCTCAAATTATGCCATACACGAAGACGCTGGTTCAATAACCTTTTCTGAACTACTTGAACAAACCGAAAACCTGAGAAATAAATTATCTGCTCTAAATATTGATAAAGGAATCGGTATTGGAATAATGGTACAAAACAGCAGCATGTTCATTCGCTGCCTATTTGCCGGTATTGGATGCAATGCAGTGGTGATGCCTATTTCTCACCAATTAAAAAAGGCAGAACTCGATCAACTCATTCAAGAAGCCGGTTTGCATGTAATTATTGATGATTATAGTGGAATAGCTCCCGATACTGCTTCTCAAGAAATTATTACAACTGGAAAAGGAAACCTACGTGTTGGTTATACCAATATATCGTTAAAAAAAAGCATTGCACCGCATATTTCAGATGCTGCTTTCATTCGATTTACATCGGGTACAACCGGTAAATCAAAAGGGGTTATTATTTCACACAAAGCTGTTGAGGAGCGCATTGAAGCTGCAAATGCTGCTTTGCAATTAGGGCCAACCGATGCTGTAATTTGGGTACTGCCGATGGCTTTCCATTTTTTAGTTTCCATCGTACTTTATATTCGGTATGGAGCTGCCATAATTATTTGTAAAGACTTTTTAGCGGACACTATTCTGGATGCAGGAGAGCGTTACAAAGGAACATTGTTGTATGCTTCGCCGATGCACATTCGTTTACTTGCAAGTGATAAAACCGAGCGAAGATTTACTTATTTAAAACGTGTAATATCAACTTCAACAGCAATAAGCAGTAACTTTTGTGAAGCATTTAAAAAACGATTTTCAATTGACGTTAGTCAAGCTTACGGAATTATTGAAATTGGATTACCCATCATCAATCTTCAAAAATCTGCCCTGCATCCTGATGCAGTGGGACATGCCTTACCTGCCTACTGTGTTGAAATCTTATCTGGTAATTTCGAAGTTTTACCGGCCAATACTCTTGGTAAACTAGCTATAAAAGGACCGGGTATGTTTGATGGATACCTGAGCCCTCCGCAACTTAAAGCCGATATTGTAATAAATGATTGGTTTTTAACCGGTGACTTAGCAATAAAAAATAGC
Source organism: Bacteroidetes bacterium UBA4408 (assembly GCA_002389785.1). GTDB lineage: Bacteria > Bacteroidota > Bacteroidia > UBA4408 > UBA4408 > UBA4408. The sequence continues at coordinate 10,484 of DGQS01000257.1, read as the reverse complement.
GATGGATTAATTACAGTAAAGGGCCGTGAGAAATCTATGATAAATGTTTCAGGCAATAAAGTATTTCCAGAAGAAGTTGAACAGGTTATTTTACAACATCCGGCAGTTGCCGATTGTAAAGTAATGGGGATACAGCATGCTTTGTTAGGTGAAACCGTAAAAGCTATGGTAGTTTTACACCATTCCGCAACAATTGGAGTTGATGAATTAGCTGACTTTTGCAGAAGTCGCTTATCCACTTATAAAGTTCCTCAGTTGATAGAATTTACAACGCAGTTGGAGATGACAGGTAGCGGGAAAATAAAACGTAGTTCTTAAATGAAATTTACTCCACCACTAATTTACTTGTTTGTAATATACGTTTGCGCTCATCCAAAACTTGTAAAAAATAAATTCCTTTACTTGTAGTGATAGTTACTTCTTTAGTAGTAAAATTAAGCGGTTCAGAAAAAACAATTTCTCCAAGAGCATTCATTACTTGTAGCGTATTGTTGGCAGAAAAAATCGCCTGATCAGCATTCACTAAAAATGTTCCTTTTGAAGGATTGGGTTGAATGTTAACCCAATTTGTTGTTTCCAAATTAGTAACACTGTTTGGTCCACTTCCATTGTACAATGCAGTAATTTCGGCTTGATTAAGAGCTCTACTCCATACGCCTATATCATCGAGTTTACCATTGTGATAACCACTAAAACTAGGAGCTGGTAATTGTGTAGTACCCGGTTTTACTCCAATATTAGTATATAGAAAAGAAGTTTTTAAAGTTCCATCGTAACTTACCGGAGTTCCAACTTCTACCCCATCTTGATACAAATGCATGAAGGAACCATCTAATGTAAAAGCAACATGATGCCATGCATTTAAACTAATAACAGCAGGTGCTAATGCATTTAATGTTGTTCCACCCGATTGTGTAATTTGTAAATGAAGTTTTTGAGACAGCGCATTTAATCCAAAATGAAAAGCTCCTGTTGTAACACTTCCCCAGTTTTTAATTATGCTTGACCAATCAGCATTAACATTAAAATAAACCCAAGCCGAAACCGACATTTTTCCGGAAGAAAAAGAATTTGCAAAATTAGTTGGTACGGCAATGTAGCTGCTGCTTCCATTAAAACTATATGCATTGTTTGCAATACCGCTATGTCCGGCAGTTAATGTTGCTCCATTAACAGTTCCATTATTTGAATTTCCACTACTATCGGCAGCGTTTCCATTGAAAGGCCACCAAGCAACCAGACCCGTACTGGGCACATACGATGGTAGTTGTGCATAAATAGACGCTGATAATAAAAGAACAAATGCAAGTGTTAAGATTTTTTTCATGTTTATATATTTAGGATGGAACAATATTAATTCAAAAATTTAATGCAAACTAAAAAGAACCTAATTTTTTCTCGAATTAGGAGTGTCTTCTAACTACTAATTAGCGAAAATGAATATCGAAATTTAAATAGCAGCATTCGGTTTTCTTACAATTACCAGAATTGATTACAAATTCAGAATGTTCATTAACAATAAGGTTTTTACAACAACAGTAGTTAGAAAAAAATATTATTCTAACTTTGTTTAGCCACAAACATGTAATTATTAATTAAGTTAAATTCAATTTAACTAAAAATCAAAACACTATGATGAAAGAACAGTATTTTAAATGGCACAATAAACACATCAACCAAGATATGGAGATGTTGGTATTTGGAGAGAAAGGCTATCCTGTAATAATTTACCCAACTTCCATGGGTAGTTACACACAAAACAAAGATTTTAATCTTATTGAAGCCGTTGAATGGTTTGTAAACAGTGGCTTAATAAAAGTTTATACCCCATCGAGTATAGATAACGATAGTTGGTACGATAAAAAAATACATCCTCGTCAACGCGTACTCAACCACATGAATTATGAAAAAGCCATACTTGAAGATGTTGTACACCGCGCTATGCAAGAAACCGGTTCAGCTAAAGTTGCAATGGCAGGCTGTAGTTTTGGAGCCTACCACGCTACCAACTTTTCGTTCAGACATCCCGAGCTTGTTGGCTATTTGATAAACATGGGTGGTGCATTTGATATTAAAATGCAATTGGACGGATATTACGACGACAATTGTTATTACAACAATCCACCTGATTTTTTACCCGGACTTGAAAATCCTTATTTATACGAAATGGGTATTGTATTTGGCACTGGTGAACATGATTCATGTTTGGATAAAAACCAACGAATGAGTGCTATTTTGCGTGAAAAAGGAATACCGCATTGGCTGGATGTGCGCCCCGGAGCAAATCATGATTGGCCCGTTTGGAGAGAAATGTTACCAACCTATATTTCTCAACTTAATTTAGGAAAATAAATTACTTTAGTAGTAAATTGCACCACAATAAAAACTCCAAAACCAAACGGATAACAATAACCAACTAATTATTTAAATCATGAAAAAAATAGGAATATTACATGGACAAGAGCGCACATTTCCAGAAGCATTTGTGGCCAGAGTAAATCAAAAAAATGTTCCCGGTATTGTAGCCGAACCGGTAATGATAGATAAAGTAATGCAAGGCGAAGCAACCGACTATGCAGTAATAATTGATCGAATTTCGCAAGATGTTCCATTTTACAGAGCCTTTCTTAAAAACGCTGCTATTTGTGGAACCGCAGTTATCAATAATCCCTTTTGGTGGAGTGCCGATGAAAAATTTTTCAACAATGCACTTGCAGTAAAATTAGGTGTTCCGGTTCCTAAAACTGTGCTTTTACCATCTAACCAATTGCCAACAAATACTACGGGCGCATCCATGAGTAATTTAAAAATGCCATTGGATTGGAATAGCATTTTTAATTATACCGGTTTTCCGGTGTACATGAAACCTCACGATGGTGGGGGTTGGAAAAGTGTTTATCAACTTGATAATTCGGAGAATTTTTTCAAAGCTCACAACGAAACCGAGCAGTTGGTTATGATGTTGCAGGAAGAAATTAAATTTCAAGAATATTTTAGAGTATATTGCATTGGAGGTCGCGACGTAAAAATAATGCAGTACGAACCTCGAAACCCACACCACTTGCGTTATGTAATTGATGGCCCACCGGTTTCTCAAGCCTTATTAGACAAAGTTCATCATTATACCCTGGTGTTATGCCAAGCCTTAGGATACGATTTTAACACCGTTGAGTTTGCCGTTCGCGATGGTATTCCTTATGCCATTGATTTTTGTAATCCGGCTCCCGATGCAGATGTACATTCAGTAGGTCAGGAAAATTTTGAGTGGGTAGTTGAAGCTGCTGCCAACATGGCTATTCGTCGTGCTATGGAACATAAACCCGGACAGGATAATTTAACTTGGGGTACTTATTTAAAAAATAGCGTTAAAAACGGAAGTCTTAAAGATTTAGCTGCTGCGGCAAATAAGCCGGTATTTGCATAATTTGCGATAATTTTATTTGAAGTGAAAGTGGTAATCAAGATCGATTACCACTTTTTTTTATCTAGTAAATTATTAATTGCCTTCATGGAAGAATTATTTTTATTCTAGCTTTAAGCTAATTAAACTAAGCATATTTCAAAATTGAAATATGAAATAAACTTTATCAAAAACTGTTAGTGTGCATAAAACAGTATGGTAAGTCAGAAATATTAATGTAGTGTTTTAAGATCAGCTTACCTGAATTTTTTTTTGTGTTATTGAATTTTAGTTTTAAACACAACATCTATGTCGGTATCGCCAAGTGTACAAGAACCATTTTTAGTACCCGGTTGATGACGCAGTTCAATTTGCATGGTCCCTGAACCAGTTGCTGTTGTTTTCCATTTTGATTGCAATCCGATAGCTAATGAATTAGCATCTAAATCTGTTTTAACAACGCTTGCACTCGCACCGGTAGGCGAAAAGCAAATTAAATGATCTACTCCTTCGTCCAAAACTTCGTTTGAAATTGTATCTGCTGGCGACACAGTTTCATTTAACAATATAATGGTAGTTATCCATGTTTTATTGGGTGCTAGTTTTATGGTATCAAAAATATCAACCCCCAATCCCCCATCTCCGTCAGGATCGCGAAAGGTTGCATAGTTAATAATTGAAGAGTTCGAAGAATCTACAAATTTTAATTTCATAGTAGTTATAACTTCAGCTTCATTTTGCACAGGTTGTGGTACATCAACTTTGTCCTTGTCCTTTTTACATCCTGCTAAAAATGCTACAATTGCTACTGTTGTTATAACTGCAGAAAACATTCTTGATTTTATTTTCATATCTTTTTTCATTTGAATTTGAATCATTAGTTATTAATTTCTTTTATTGACTGATAAATTGTTTAGGGTTATAATCGTGTTTGCATGTTAAATGGGATTTTTATTCGTAAGGCAAAATTTCTTCCCAAGGCATCTGTAAAATATCTGAACCTATCTAAATAATCTCTGTATGATTTATCCAATAAGTTAAATACACTTATACCAAATTCAACAGATTGTTTGTGTAGTAAAATCTTGCATGAAGCATGAAGGTTTACAGTATAATATGCATCCGGAGACACGGCAAAATCACTGTTAGCAGGCACACGCCACTGTTTAGTAACATATAAAAAGGAAGCAGAAACATAGGCAGAATTTAGTTTTCTAACTTGCTTAAGTCGATAGGTAAATTCTGTTTCATACCTGTCAGAAGGCATCATGATGAGCCATTCATTTTCTGTTTTGTTCCAGGCTCTTAGTAAAGCGGCCTTTTGAGTGACCTCGATAGATTTCGCGAGTTTATAATTTAAATAGATATCACAACCTTTTAATGTTGCATTGGTTTGTTTGTAATAGAAAGCAGGAAAAGCTCCATGAATAGTGAGAATTGGAGTTGTTGCCGGTTGTCTATAAATAAAATTATCAATGAAATGAATAAAAGGTGATACTTCAATGTTTAATCGCTTCATAGGAGAATAACGCATTGTTAAAATGGCATTGTTCGTTTTTTCTGAACGAAGTGTATGGTCGCCAAACTCCAAGGAAGCAGCCCCGTGATGCAAGCCGTTACTGTATAGTTCATTTACTGTAGGCGCTCTCCAAGCAGTTCCGATATTCAACGAAATTGTTAACACAGAATCGTTTTTAAATATACATCCCAAATTTCCGGTGAAGTTCTCAAACTTATGAATTGGGCTTATTAGCTCATAGTTCGAATTTCCAATATACTCATACTTAAATACCTGTAGCCATTTGTAATCATACCGCACACCGCCTTCAATTTCAAATTTATTTTTCTTCCAACGCTCTATCATAAAAACGCCGGCTCCATAATTGTAAAAATTAGGAATAAGTGCTCTGCCTTCATAGGTGTTGCCTTGCGTTATTCCGCTAATTCCTATGGAACCTGTGAATTTTTTAATTCGTAAATGTTCCCAAGTTATTTCTCCGGTATGCGTAGTTAATTCAAATTTCAGATCAGGTTTGTTGAGCGCTTTCAAAGAATCATTTAAGGGCGAATGCTTGTCGTATTCGTAGCGCAAATTATATTGTCTGGCATAAATGAGTGAAAGTTTCCCCTTGTCACCTGTTTTAATAAAAGACTTAATTTTTAAAAGTTCATGCTCAATGTGCTGGTAAGGTCTGCCAATGGTATACGTAAAAATTCCTGTTTCAAGCGGCACCGATGAATTAAAAGCTTTGTTCAGGTCCGAAAGATTCCCGATGTGTGAAGCACTGAAAATACCAATGCTGGTATTAAATTGGCTGTAAAAAACTTCTGCACCGTACTTCTTTTTAGTCCATCCTAAGGCATACGAAAAATTATATTCTTTCAATCCCGTATTTACTAATATATAATTAGGTGTTGAACTATTTCCTCCTTGTTTTAAGGTTCCTTGTACTCGCCACGAGAGCGGATTAAGCTTCTTAAAATTACCTTCTAAATAAGCTGAAGCAGTTCCTGATTTACCATTGCCCATCCCCACTAAATTTATTTCACCTCCGATACCTGCCGAATCTCTTAATAGTTTTGGTTCAACTAAAATAACACCGGCAATTGCATCTGAACCATAACGAATACTATTGGCTCCTTTTATCACCGATATATTGGTTGCAATAAACGGATCAACCTCTGGAGCATGTTCAACTCCCCATTGCTGCCCTTCTTGTCGAATTCCATTATTCATAATAAGTATGCGATTACTGTGCATTCCATGTATAACTGGTTTTGAAACTGAATTTCCGGTATTGAGTGTAGTAACTCCGGTTACACTTTTTAATGCATCGCCTAAGGATTGTCCCTTGGACTGATTAAGCTTTTCTTCTGAAATTTCTGTTTTGCTTTGAGTAGATTGATCAATTGTTTTTATTGCTGATATCTCAACATATTTTAATAATTCTGAATGGTGCTCTGTATAAAAATTCCTTCTTGTAATTCCTTCGATGCGAACTTTCTCAGTAATGGTTTCACAGCCAATGTGCGAAATTCTTAAGGTATAATAACCATCACATAAATCATGAATTTGATAATAACCATTACTATCACTAACTGCCCCTCGTTTTAGTTCTACTATATAAACATTGGCAAAATCAAGCGTAGTTTTATCATGTTCGTCTATTACTTTTCCAATCAACGCGCTTTCACAAGTATCTAACTGCGCCATTAATTCAGAATTAACTGCAACTACAATTAATATAGTTAACTTAAGAAGTCTGCTCTTCAGCATTTTTTATAATGATTTTGAAAGAAAATTACAGGCATTTGGAATACCTGAGATTTTCAATTCTGATAATTAGTAATAAGATGCTTTGATCAATACTGGTTCAAGCAAAAAATTTGTTGCGTGAATAGTATAAAATTGAACTGAAAAATCAGGAAATAGAAGGTGGGCCTCTTAATGAGAAGTTGAATTTGAGTGGTTCAAATGAACTAGTTTGGTAAAAATTATTTTTACTGGAAGTAAGCACCAAATCTGCTTTTAACAGATTGTCGCTGTTGGGAGTATCGCTTGTTAATTTAACAAAATCACAATAAGAACAATGATGTTCAGGTGTACAATAATGTGTTTCGGTATTGGTACAATGCTTATCCTTGCGGTGTTCAAAAGCGTGTATCTGTTCAGCTACGAATGGCAACAGAAATACAAGCAGTGTGAAAAAAGATATGCTTTTTTTGAACTTTAACAACATCCTTGCAAAGATAATGATATTTTCACAAACTGCTCAGCTATAATAGCAACCAATTAAATGCAATTTGAATTTTACTAAATAGTTAGTTAAGAATTCTGGGATATTAAAAACAAAACCCTAAACTGTTCTCCCAATAATCTGCTTGACCTAAATTTGCTTTTACATAGGAACCAATGTACAGCTGTTTGGTAAATTTTGAATATGTATTTTTTAAGTAATACTGAAATCCAAACTTTGTAGTAAACAGCGATTTTAAATGTTGTTTAAAAGTAATCGTTTTTTGCTGCGATAGTAATTCACGGTACAAAGGGTTATACAAAAATACTCCGCCTTGAAGCACAAAACTCAGATGTTTCCAAAGGTATTCATGACCCAGAAAAAATAGTGAAGTAGTGCTCTTCAATTTTTGCTGAGACGAAAATACTTCATTCGATACAATGTAATCATATGCTCCGATATTGTAGTTTCCTTCCACTCCTATCTGAAAAATTCCCTTGGTATCATAGCGTTTTGTTGCAAAAATCGAGGCCAGATAAATGGGATATTTGGGGCCATTGCTTGGTCCAAAGGTTCCTCCCCGTTCATTTATTCCCATGCCTATTTTTAAATTCAACCTAAATTTTTTAGTGTAGTTGATTGCATTTTGTTTAATAAAATTGCTTTGCTTCTTTGCCGGATAATAACTTATTCCCAATCGAAAACTCAATGAATTTAGTCCAAGATTTGGCAATTGATAATGCGCATTACTAAAATGATAATATGCTCCACCGGCTTGCAAACTAATATAATCAGAAAGCTGATAACTAGCTCCTAAAACCAAAGATGCTACTGCAGTGACTCGTGACCCAATAACAATATTGGTAGTATTATTTAAAAGATTGTATGGCCTATTAAAATAAGCAAATCCAAATCCTATTTTTTTTTGAAAAATTAATCTACTTGAACTTTTCTTTTCAAAGTTCAAACTTGGAAAAATTGCAAAAACATCACCCAGTACCTCTTTGTTTCCAAGTGTTCCATAAATTACATTCAGTGCACTTTCCGGAAAATTGTATTCCTGATGCCAACGCTCATTTCCAATGCATTGTCGAGCAACTGAAAGCTCGCTAATAAAAAGCGATTTTACTTTTGGAAATGTAGGTTGATTGGCGACTGCTTTACCCACATTTTGTGCAAACTGAAAATGCAATGGAGCCCGTTTAATAAGGGTATCGGATGCTTTTGAGCTCAAAATAAAATTTATCAATAAGCAACCAGCAAGCAACAACTTTTTCATTCCTGCATTATTGCTTTACAATTTTTTGAGACCAGTTTCTTCCAACAAAAATATAGGCACCAACAGGCAGATATTTAACATTCCAATCCACCATATCAGAATCAATAATTCGTTCTTCTATGAGTTTCCCTTTAATATCCACCAATTTTACAACGCCCAAGCTTGAATTAGTTGACGATTTTATTTGAACAAAAGAGTGCATGGGGTTAGGAAATAATTGCAATTGATTGTTTTCAATTTCTGGAATACTAAGCGGCAAAATACTAACTACAGCCGTATTGGTAATTACCGGACTATTATAATCAAAATAAATTGAAGCTGAATTCGGAATTTGTGTTCCTGCTTGAATTCCGGATGTTTTTAAAATTTTGAACCTTATAAATCCATGTGAAGCAGGCTCGTTAATAGTTGAATCAGGGAGCAAGATAGTAGGGAAATACCAACTTACTACATTGTTTTTAATTGTCGTATTGCAAGTATGGGAGGAAGATACAGTTACTAAACTTGCACCATTTAACATCTGCGATAAGGTATCTGTCACCATTATATTAAATGCAGTATCGGTACCTGTATTTTGAAAATGTACCGTATATATTATAGCCTTGCCTGTATCTGCATACGACTGCTTTTGTATATTCACTTCTTTTTCATTGGGATCAAAAGAAGTCCGGATAGGTTGTATTAAAGTGTCCCGGTTATCCTGTTTAATGGTATCGGTTACGTATGGGTATGCCTTGGGATGATACCTCAGTGTATCATTTAGAGTTGCCGTAGTGGCAATATTTAAGAATACAGTTGCAGTTCTCGCTGCAAAAGGATTTAGGCTGCCCATGGCGATGGTCACTGAATCGGGTGCATTGATTGTAACAGTACCACCCGTAATTGCGCTGTATGATGTTAATGGAGGAAGTTTCAGCCCTACATCAATGGAAGTAGCTGTGGCTCCGGAATTTTTTACAGTAAGACTGTAGGAGGCATTCCCGCCTGGGCGTGCCACCGACAAGGCTGAAAAATTCACCGATACGTCTGTAAACGCAAATAATGGCCTTAACCTGAAATCTTTTCCAGAAATGCTATCTCCAAACTGATTAACTGTTATGGTGTATGTGGCGGGTAAAAACTGGTAATACGGGTGAGGAAAGTTAGCATTCATGTTGTATATACCAGGAGCAGCATACATATAATACATGCCACTGTCATTGCTGCTTAAGGTGTTTACTACCGGGTTGGTGGTGGTTATTAAAGCATGGCTTAAAGCTGTATCAGCAGAGGTGAAAATTCCATTATTATCCCAATCAGCATATGTTCTTCCTGAAATTACTGCAGCACTGTCTACTAGTTTACTAAGATAAATAGGCGTTGTGGTGGGATAAGAGATGTTGCTGTAATAAGTGAGTACTATGTCGTTACTATTATTTGGAATAATAACATCATCTATGCCGTATGGAACCGGAATTGTCCAAATACGATTAAATCCTGTATCAACTTTTATAAGTGAGCTATCAGAAAAATCTTTACTTACAAGATAAATATTATTATCCCTGCTTCCTGCAATTAAATCTACTGCTCCATAACCTTGTATGGACTGCTCAATAATTTTGCCTTTTACAGGTTGTCCCGAAGTGTCATAAATGGTATAATAGGGTTTTGTCGTAGTTAATCCCTGGCTCATAATGGAAGCAATCGTATCCTGTGGTTTAAATACAAAAGCTCCGTTAAGATGATTGGTAAGTGCTACTTTGCCGGTAGCTGCATTGGCATTAATTGAAGGAGTAAAGCAATTGCAGTAACTGCCATTACAATAGTAGAACAGACTATGTGTTTTACCCCAAACTGTTTGTCCATCCCCGCAATTAAAAGCAGCCAACCAGGCACTACACCGACCATTACCTAACAAAATACCGTTATCAAGTATCAACGTGTATTTTACATTATAGCCTGCTAAAAAAAGCTTGTTCCCGGTTACAGACATGCTGGTAGCAGTTGCAAAAAGCCCCCCACCAGCATTTACCCACGGAAAAAGCCTTACCCAGCGTGCTGTTCCATCTGCACTAAGAGAACCTATAAT
>DGQS01000127.1 GCA_002389785.1 Bacteroidetes bacterium UBA4408 | reverse complement strand
AAATTATTGGATAAAAAGGGAAAATTTTGTGTGATACTCCCATTTAAAGAAGCCGAATTATTTAGAGATATGGCTGAAACAAAACGCTTGCACATTGATAAAATTTTGAGGGTAAAAACACGTACCGATAAAACTGAAAAGCGATTGTTGATGCAGTTTAAATTTAACCCTACTTCGTTTTCTGAAAGCAGCATTGTAATTGAATTAGATGAACGTCATTCTTACTCAGACGAATACAAAGAGCTAACAAAGGACTACTATTTAGCTTTTTAATCAGGAATGTATTTTTTCAATAAATTGAATACCTAGTTCTTCCAATTCCATCAATACAGGTAAATAAATTTCTTTCATTACAGGAATATGTACACCTGTTAATTTAATATCACCCAATAATATTTTACGAGTGGCAATGGCCATAGGTAATCCTACTGTTTTAGCCATGGCCGTGTGCACATTGTCATCTCCTTTTACAACCAAGGTAGAACTAATGTGTCTATTTTTTGATGTGATAAATTGATGTTGCATCACAATCATGTCTTTGTCGTTTGGTTTTAATATCCATTTCGATTCAAGCAAATGCTGTAAGAGCTGTGCCGGACTTCCTTTTTCGAGTGATATACGCGTGTTATCAAACAGTCCAAGCCAATTCAATTTGTAGCTTACTTCAGCATCATATTCGGCTCTCATAAAGCGTTCTAATTTTTTTTCCACTGAATCGTTTCCCTTTGGTAAAAAGGCTTCCAACAATTCACGATAGGTCAATAGGTTTGCATTTTCAATTTGGTAACTATCATCGGTTAAACCAAGTTTTACAAATACATTCCAAGCTTTACAAAAGCCGGTAGTTCTTAATGTTCCGCGTAAAATAGTGGCAACATTTTTTAATCCATAAGGAACACGGTACGAAAGTGAATCCCGATTGGCGTATCCATCAAATTTGCCTAATCCATCAACTTCAATAATATCCGTTTGTGTAAATAATCGATTATATGGAAGGTACTTTTTTTGTCCCTGTTCAATGTATTGTGCTGTAGATTGTCCGGCAAGAACTACATTTCGTGGGTTCCATGAAAATTTATAGCCCCAGGGATTATCGTTACTTTCAGGTGCGACCAATCCACCGCAATACGATTTAAAGGAAACTATTTCTTCGTTTTCGGATTTCAAACTCTCAATAATTTGCATAGCCGACATGTGATCAATACCCGGATCTAACCCAATTTCATTAAGCAATAAAATACCTGCATTTTTTGCTTGTTCATGCAAGTCACGCATTTCGTTTGAAAGATAAGAAGCTGTAACTAGGTGTTTTTTGAATCGAACGCAATCTTTTGCTACTTGAATATGCAGGTGTGCCGGTAACATACTAACAATTAAATCAGCGGCTTCAATTTCGCGATGACGCGCCGCCTCATCGTTCATGTCGAATTGAATCGCCTCACCCAAGGGGTGATTTTCAACTTTTTGTTGGGCTAATTCGAATGAAAAATCTCCCACTTTTATCTTCCAGTTTTCTTTCCTAGCTTGTTTTAAAAGATAGGTAATTAAAGAAGCAGAAGAACGTCCGGCACCAATAATAAATACTTGTTTCATGAATTGTAAAATTTTGTGCGAATTTAGTTTTTTTAACTGCAGTGTTCTTAACTTATAAAACAATTTACTAATTTCGTAATCAATTTTTAAACGAACACTTTATTACACAAAAACCTTAATTTGTAAAAACCATAACCAAACTTAAATCTTTGTATGAAAAATTTTTTTATCCTTTTACTAGTCGCTATTTTAAGCATGAACAACAGCTTTGCGCAGAATTCAAATTTGATTTTGTTTACTGAGCAAGGGGAGCAGTTTACTGTAATTTTAAATGGGATTAAACAAAATGCTAAGCCCGAAACCAATGTAAAGGTAACCGGTTTAAATGCTCCGAATTATAAAATGAAAGTAATCTTTGAAAATAAATCAATTCCGGATATGGATAAAACTGTGTATTTGGAGCCGGGTTCAGAAGTTACTTATTCCATAAAGAAAAATGCAAGTTCAGTATATACCATACGTTTACAAAGTGCTGTTCCTATGGCTGAAGCAGCTCCAGCTCGGGCAGGCGAATCGGTAGTTGTATATCATTCAACACCTGCAGTAACACAACAAACTACTACTACCACTACGTCTTATGGTGAACCCGACAATGTAAATGTAAATGTAGGAATAGGTGGCGTTGGAATCAACATGAATGTAAGCGGAATGGATACTTATGGAAGCAGTCAAACTACTACCACAACAACCCATACTACTACCACTTACAGCAATTCAGAACCTGAACAACCTAAGCAAAAAGTGTATGTAATGCCCGGATACAATGGTGCAGTTGGATGTCCTTGGCCTCTGAGTCACCAGGATTTTAATGGTGTTAAAAATTCTATTTCCTCTAAAAGTTTTGACGATACCAAGCTTACAATTGCGAAACAAGTAATTTCAAGTAATTGCCTTTTGTCCTCACAAGTTAAAGAAATTATGTTGTTGTTTAGTTTTGAAGATACACGACTTGATTTAGCGAAGTATGCCTATGGATATACTTTTGACATAGGGAATTATTATCAAATTAATGATGCTTTTACTTTTTCATCGTCAATTGATGAATTAAATTCCTATATCCAAGGTTTCAGAAGATAACTAATTTCACACTTATAAACTCAAAGCGTCAGTGCTACTAATAGGTCTAGAAGCACTGACGTTTTAATTTTTACCATGCTAAAAACATCTTTAATAATTGCAGCTTCTTTAGCCTTGTGTTCAGTGTGTTTAGGAGCCTTTGGAGCACATACTTTAAAACCCTTGCTTAGTAGCGAGCAATTGCTCAGTTATGAAACAGCAGTCCGTTACCAAATGTATCATTCATTGGCAGCTTTGTTAGTGCTTTCTTTTTACGAGAGGTTAAACAAAAAACAGGTAGTCCGAATTTCACAATTGTTTTTCCTGGGTATATTACTTTTTTCCGGCTCTATTTATTTATTATCATGTCGTGATTTACTAGGTATTAGTAACTATAAATGGTTGGGACCAATTACACCAATTGGAGGTATGGTATTCATGGCCGGATGGATTTATTTGATTTTTGCATTTAGCAAAATAAAGACAGCGGCTGAATAATGAAATTAAATTATCATTGCATCTTAGCTTCCAAATCTCCACGCAGGCACCAATTGTTGAATGTGTTAGGCGTTGATTTTAGTGTTAAAACCAAAGAAATTGACGAAAGTTTTCCTTTAAATTTAGTTGCTCAAGAGATCCCATTGTACTTGAGTGAAATTAAATCACAATGCTTTGAGGAAGAATTACAACAGCCCCACAACCTTATTATTACTGCCGATACAATAGTTTGGATAAATAACAAGGTGCTAAATAAACCTGATAACTTTGATGAGGCTGTATCGATGTTAGAAGTGCTTTCAGGAAATATGCATCAGGTTTTTACTGCTGTTTGCTTAAAATCACAAAAAAAAACACACAGCTTTTATACTACAACCAATGTGTATTTTAAAAAGCATAGCTTAGAGCAAATTCAGCAATATGTGAATGTATACAAACCCTACGATAAAGCAGGAGCATACGGAGCTCAGGAATGCCTACCGGAAGGTATGAATCCTTGTTCGAAAAAGGAAATTGATTTTTTAACAAAACTCGGCAAGCTTAGTATAATTGAGTCTAGTAAAACAAAAAGAGATGTACTTGTACCTCCGCTTGAAGTTGAAAAAATAGAAGGTTCATATTTTAACGTGATGGGTTTGCCATTGGTGGAATTGGCCGATGAATTAACAAATTTTTAAAAAGTAAAAATCGAATTCATATCGTATTTTCGGCTTACCTGGAATCGATTTATTTTAAATGGAACGTCTTACACTTTTTGTTGATGTTATTTTACCTCTAGCACTGCCACAGCGCTATACGTATCGTATCCCATTTGAATTAAATAGCGAAATTGAAATAGGGAAAAGGGTAGTGGTACAACTGGGAAAATCGAAGTTGTACACCGCTTTAATTCGAAAGATACATTCCACTCCTCCTGCCAATTATGAAGCAAAATACATCGATTCAATTGTTGATGCAAAACCCCTTGTAACTGAATTGCAGTTTCAACTTTGGGAATGGATGGCATCCTATTATATGTGTACTCCCGGAGAGGTTATGAATGCGGCTCTTCCTTCGGGCTTAAAGCTTTCGAGCGAAACTAAAATTTGTTTACATCCTGCCTATGATCAACAAAGTGAAGAGCAAAAAAATGAGCTCGAAAAAAAATTAAGCGATAAGGAATTTATGATTGCTGAAGCCTTGTTTTTACGACAAGTAATTACAGTGCAAGAGGCTACTCAAATTCTCGGGATAAAAACAGTTTATCCCACTATTAAATTACTCATTGAAAAAAATATTGTAGAAGTACAAGAAACAATAAAAGAAAAGTATAAAGAAAAAACCGAATTTATTGTAAGCCTTACTGAATATGCTAAGGACGAACAAAACATGCGCGCAATTTTTGATAAACTCGAAAAACGTGCATTTAAGCAATTGCAATTACTCCTGTGCTTTTTGAAACTTTCGAAAGAATATGGGGAGGCAACTGATGAAGTAAAAAAGGAGGTACTACTAAAAGAATCGGGTGCTTCAGCTAGTCTGCTCAACGAATTGATTAAGAAAAATGTGCTACAGTTGTATACACAGAAAGTGGATCGATTAGGAACATTCAGGTCACAGAACAAAACAGTTGAATTAAGCGAACACCAGCATAAAGCTTTTACAAAAATTGGTGAAAAATTTGCCGAAAAGGACGTTGTTTTACTGCAAGGTATAACTTCTAGCGGAAAGACTGAATTGTATGTAAAACTTATTGAGGAAACCTTCAAACAGCAAAAACAAATATTGTATTTATTACCGGAAATAGCCTTAACCACGCAAATAATAAGTCGAATTCGGAAATTTTTTGGTGAAGCTGTCGGTGTGTATCATAGCAAATTCAGTGAAAATGAACGAGTGGAAGTATGGAATAAAGTGCTTGATTTTGAAGTTGATACTGATTCAAATGAAAGCGTTTCGAATGCTCAAACTTATCAATTAATTATTGGCGCAAGGTCATCTCTATTTTTACCATTTAAGAACTTGGGATTGGTAATTGTTGACGAAGAACACGATACTTCGTATAAGCAGTACGATCCTGCACCACGCTACAACGCACGCGATACGGCACTTGTGTTGGCACGCATGCATGGAGCAAAAACACTGTTAGGTACAGCAACCCCGGCAATTGAGTCGTATTTCAATGCCCTTCAAAATAAATATGGTTACGTTCAATTAACTGAGCGTTATGGAGGAATTCAGCTTCCTGAGATTTTGGTTGCAGATGTAAAAGAAAGCAAAAAGCGAAAGGAAATGAAATCGCACTTTACCCCGCTTTTACTACAGGAAGTTAGCCTTGCCTTATCAAAAAAGGAACAGGTTATATTATTTCAAAACCGTCGTGGATTTGCGCCTATGCTCGAATGTACTACCTGTGCCTGGGTGCCTCAATGTAAGCAATGCGATGTAAGTTTAACCTACCATAAAAACAGCAATTTGTTGAAATGCCATTATTGCGGATTTAGTATTACTCCACCCGATCGGTGCGAAGCATGTGGCGATACAGCAATATTGTTGAAGGGTTTTGGTACCGAAAAAATAGAAGAAGAGTTGGCTATTTTTTTTCCGGAGGCACGTATAGCTCGTATGGATTTAGATACCACCCGAAGTAAGTATGCTTATGCCAATTTGATACAAAGCTTTGAGGAAGGAACAATTGATGTATTGGTTGGAACTCAAATGATTACCAAAGGTCTAGATTTTAATAACGTGAGTGTTGTGGGTATTTTAAATGCAGATACCATGATGCATTTCCCTGATTTCAGAGCTTTTGAACGAGCCTATCAGTTAATGGCGCAGGTGAGCGGGAGAGCGGGACGTAAAGAGAAACGCGGCAAAGTAATTATTCAAACCTATACTCCTAACCACGAAGTAATACAAACCGTAATCGATAATAAATGGGAAACATTTTATGAAAGTCAGTTAGTTGAACGTAAAAAATTTAACTATCCACCATTTGATAAATTAATTCGACTTACCTTGAAACATAAAGATGCTAACATTGTAGATAATGCTTCCTACGATTTAGCACAACAACTGCGTGATCATTTTGCAAACAGAATCTTAGGTCCGGAGTTTCCTGCTGTTGCGAGGGTAAGAAATTACTTCTTAAAAAATATTCTTATTAAAATTGAAAAGGAAATTTCGGCAAATCAAGTGAAGCAAAAAATTCATGAATTGTGCATTCAGCTAAAACTAATTCCTGAATACAAATCACTTGTAATAAATATAGACGTTGATCCGGGTTAGCAATTAATTATTTTCCGATAATGCTTTAATGCTCAACTTTAAAAAGTTGGGTAAAATTTCGCTGTGTGTTTTCTTGATTTTTTCTTCGTCATTTAAGCCATCAATCATGGTGTGGTATTTTGCATCACCATAAGCTTCAATGGTTTGTTTTATTTTGTCAGGGTTTTTATAATGGGCAATCATACCTTTAACATCGGCTTCGGGATGAAACTGTGTACCAATAAAGTAATCGTCAAAACGTACACACATGATGGCTCGTTCAAGCGGTACATGATGCCTTTCTTTTTCGATACACAATATTTTAGCTCCCATTTTGTGCATGCGTTCGCGATTGGGTTGAACTATTTGATAATCGCGGCTGTCAACAATGTAAAAGGGTTCCTTTAAATTATGCAAAATTGGTTCGCTTAAACCTTCATGGGTTTTATGAACCGGCAACACTCCAAATGAAGGAGATTTTCGTTTAGTAAGTTGTGCCAGGTGAAAGTGGTGCATGACCATTTGAAACGAATGACAAATAAAAAACACATACTTTTTTTTAGTGTCGGGTTTTAAATTGTTCGCATGCAGCGCATCAATCAACTCGAAGTATTTTTTTTCCCATTCGTGATGTATGGGTAAAGGATTTCCGGGACCGCCTGATGAAATAAATATGTCGTAATCCATCGCCGGAACTTCATTTTTTGCACGTACATCGTATACGTTGTAACTTAATTTAAATTCCTCTACTATTTCCTTTATGCAACGCATTCCCTTGTTAGGATGGTTATCGTATAATTCGAGTATGGCTACTTTTATTGGTGATTCAGACATAACTATTTTTAATAACAATGGGGGCGAAAATAGGATTTCCCAATGGCATATTCGCAGTTTATAGACTAATCAGAAAAATACAACAGTGAATGATTTATTCAAAATCATTAAAATAGTCCGGCATTTGATTCAGATATCATGTAATCGACCACTTTTTTCAAATCGTTGGTTTTTTTATATTCTGCCAATTGTCGATCTGCACCGGTACCTTTGGCAAGCATTTCATAGATATAATCAATTTCCTTACGACTACCCAAACCATCTACCACATCATCCACAAAAGCCAACAATTCAATTATTAAAGCGCGGGTTTCAACTTCTTGCTGTTTTCCAAAGTCAATCATCTTTCCGTTAATGCCATAACGTGCAGCTCTCCATTTATTTTCATTAATTAAAGCACGTGAGTAGGTTCGAAAATCTAAATTGGCTTTCATTAATTTATGCAGTTTGGCAATTAGCGCTTGCATAACAGCTGCAAGTGCGATGGTTTCGTCAACTCTCAGTGGAACATCACAAACTCTGAATTCAACGGTACTAAAGAATGGATGAACTCGCATGTCCCACCAAATTTTTTTGCCATTATCGATGCAGTTAGTTTTGACCAATAAATCAATGTAATTGTCATATTCTGCAATGCTTCTAAATAATTCGGGTATACCGGTTCTTGGAAATTTATCAAACACTTTGGTGCGAAAAGAATGATAGCCGGTATTTCTTCCTTCCCAAAAAGGTGAATTGGTGCTTAAGGCAAAAATATGCGGCAAGAAATAACGGGCCGAGTTCATAATTTGAACCGCTTCTTCGCGGGTTTCAATACCAATGTGAACGTGCAATCCAAAAATTAAATTTGAACGAGCAGCATCTTGCAATTCATTTACAATTTCCTCGTAACGAGGATGATTGGTAATCAATTGTTCTTGCCACATAGCAAATGGATGGGTTCCTGCAGCCGCAATGCATAAGTTTTCTTCCAAGGCTAATCCGGCAATTACTTTTCGTAAATGCGTAACTTCCTTTCTAGCTTCTGCTATGTTTGCGCAAATGTTGGTCGCTACTTCAACCACCGATTGGTGCATTTCGGCTTTAACATTATCTGCAAGTATTGTTTTTCCTCGATCTACAATATTGTGCTGACGCATACTAAGATCGCGGGTTTTAGGATCTATTATTTGAAACTCTTCTTCAATTCCAAGTGTAAATTCAGGCATGGCTGATAGTTTTTAGAGATTTGTTACACAAATTTATTCTTTATTTAATAGCAATAAAATTTATCTTATGCTGGGTCATTAAATGATGTATTGGAGCTTCAACTTTATGGTGTATGGCTTACTGCAACTAACCTGGAACTTAGGTAAATCTACTTTATAGTCCTCGTCTTTATAGATGGTTTTACCTATGGTAAGCTATTATTGTGATAAAATTTTGGATATTTGCTCTTCCAAAAATCTACACATCATGCTTCGGCACCTCGCAATACACAACTATGCCCTCATCGAAAATATAGAAATAGACGTATCCGATGGTTTAACGATAATAACCGGTGAAACAGGTGCAGGAAAATCTATCTTGTTGGGAGCCATTTCTTTATTAATCGGTAGTAGAGCCGATACAGGAATGTTACATAATAAATCAACCAAATGCATCGTTGAAGCGCAGTTTTTTATTAAGGCCTATGCGTTAACCGGCTTTTTTGAAAAATACAATCTGGATTATTTTGATCTGTGTACCATTCGTCGAGAAATCAATCCGGCCGGTGTTTCTAGGGCTTTTATTAACGATACTCCTGTAAATCTTACTCAATTAAAAGAACTTGGAAATTATTTAATTGACATTCATTCACAACATCAAAATATATCCTTGAATGAATCTGAATTTCAATTGTCTTTATTGGATGTATTTGCACAGCACAAACAAAAGTTGACTGAATACAAGGAGAAATTTTTACACTATAAAAAACTCAAACAACAGCTTTTGGCATTAGAAGAACAGGATGCTCAAGCAAAAAAGGATTTAGATTATTTTCAATTTCAATTCAACGAATTGGAAGAAGCAAATTTGAAAAGTAGCGATAGTAAAGCATTGGAACTTGAATCGGAAACTTTGACCCATGCTGAATCAATAAAGAAAAATTTAAGTGCTTCTTCGTTCCTGTTAAACTATAGCGAAAACAATGCCTTGGCTGCTTTGGTAGAAGTAAAAAATCTACTAAGTGCGAATGCCAAACATAACTTAACAATAGCTGAGATTGCACAGCGCGTTAACAGTAGTTATATTGAATTGAAAGACATAGTAAACGAACTTGAAAGTTTAGAGCAAAATATTGTTTTTAATCCAAAGCGATTGGAAGAAATTGAAAGTAAACTCAATTTAATTTATCGCTTACAGCAAAAACATCGGGTAAGTACCTTGGATGAATTGCTTGATTTGCAAGAAGAACTCTCCGGTAAAATTGCCGGTATAGGTA
Source organism: Bacteroidetes bacterium UBA4408 (assembly GCA_002389785.1). Taxonomy (GTDB): domain Bacteria; phylum Bacteroidota; class Bacteroidia; order UBA4408; family UBA4408; genus UBA4408. Next base: position 3,417 of record DGQS01000127.1, on the reverse strand, counting down.
AGTTGGATGAACAGCTTGATGCTACAAGAAAAGAATTGATTATACTCGAAAAACAACTTAGCGTCTTAGCTTTGGAACTTTCAAAAAAACGAAAATCTTCTTCTTTGAATATGGAGAAGCAAATACTAAGTTTATTGTCGGATGTTGGAATGCCCAATGCCTCACTCTCTATACAACTATCTGAATCTACTGAATTTACACAAAGTGGAAAAGATAAAATTCAATTTTTATTCTCAGCCAACAAAGGAGGTGAATTAAAAGAATTAAGTAAAGTTGCATCAGGAGGTGAATTATCGAGGCTATTACTCAGTTTAAAATCACTATTAGCTCAGTCGGCCTCCTTACCAACAATTGTTTTCGACGAAATAGATACAGGTGTTTCCGGCGATGTTGCAAATAAAGTTGGACAAATTATGGAACGCATGGCCAATCAAATGCAGGTAATTAGCATCACTCACTTACCACAAATTGCCGGTAAAGGAAACGAACATTGGTTAGTGTATAAAGAAGAACTGAAGAAGAAAACACATACACACATTAAAAAATTGACACCGGATGAGCGCATTCATGAAATTGCTCAAATGCTAAGCAGTAAATCACCAACGAGAGCAGCAATTAGTAATGCGCGTGATTTGTTGAACAGTTAAAAAGGTGTAGCTATTGATTTGCTTTTACATTCGGCTAAATAAAATATATTTGTACTTCAACTCAACTAAAATTTTATGAATTATAATTTGTTAAAAGGAAAAAGAGGAATTATTTCAGGAGCACTCGATAGCAATTCAATTGCCTGGAAAGTAGCCGAACGCGCACATGCCGAAGGTGCTGTATTTACCCTAACCAATGCACCGGTTGCTATGCGCATGGGTGAAATTAAAAAGTTGGCTGAGTCCTGCAATGCCGAAGTTATTGGGGCCGATGCAACTTCTATTACCGATATTGAAAATCTTTTTTCCAAATCACAGGAGGTATTGGGCGGAAAAATTGATTTTGTTTTACACTCCATTGGCATGAGTCCAAACTTGCGAAAAAATTTACCCTATACCGATTTAAACTATGATTTTTATGTAAAAAGTCTTGATGTTTCGGCCATGAGTTTACATAAAATGATGACCGTTGCAATGAAACAAGATGCACTCAATGAATGGGCTTCGGTAGTAGCACTTTCGTACATAGCTGCACAACGAACTTACTCGTTTTATGGCGACATGGCCGATGCTAAAGCCATGCTCGAATCGGTTGCACGTAGCTTTGGATTTCATTATGGAAAAGCTAAAAAAGTTAGAATAAATACAGTTTCACAATCTCCTACCAAAACCACTGCAGGTAGTGGGATTAAAGGATTTGATAATTTTTATGACTTTGCCGACAAGCTATCACCTCTAGGAAATGCTAGTGCTGATGCTTGTGCAGATTATTGCATTACCCTGTTTTCAGATCTTACACGAATGGTAACGATGCAAAATTTATTTCACGATGGCGGATATTCAACCACCGGAATCAGTGAAGATGTTTGGAAGCTTTTTTAAATCAAATTAATCCTTCTTCGTGAACAAGCTTTTAAAAATCACCTTGCTTGCTTTTAGCGCATTGTTTTGCAGTTATTTGCATGCTCAGGAGCAAGAAAAAATTCCGGTTGCTTCACGTTTTAATTTAAAAGCTACGGTAGGAATTCCAACTGTGGTAAGCAATAAGGCATTGCGCAATAGTTTCAGAGGTATTTATGATGCAGGTTTAAATTTTCAAATAAAATTATTTAGCGGCTTATATACCGGAATACAAGGAAACTATACCGGACTAAAAATATCGAACGATAAAATTGCCTTGTTAAACACCGAATGCCGTATAAGTTCAGCAGGAATAAATCTAGGATACGAAAAGTTTGCAAGTCCGCGTGTAATGTGGTATGCCAACCTTGCTTATGGATATAATTGGTTGAATTATTATAAAGTGGAATGTACCGATACGGGCTTTGTTCCTAAAAAGGATTTCATTGCATCGAGCATACGTCCTATGGTGGGATTTAGTTATTATTCAGACGATAATTTTTCCTTGGGAATGTTCGTGTCATATACTTATTTGACGAATGAGTTTGATCCAACTGCAATTTGTTTGCAAAAAAACAGTACTTACAGAAAGGGCGATTCATCCGGTAATACGAGCTATATCTCAGTAGGAGTGGTGCTTAATTTAAACCTTCGAAAAGATTTGTTTAGAAGTGATTCATCCGGAGGTGACGAACCGGACGAGAATTAATTTACACTTCTAACTTGGGATAAATAAAAAAGCGTTGAGTACTTTTTTCGGCACTTATCATTCCCCATTTTTTTACATTAAACTCAATACATACTATTCCACTGGTTGGAATATGTGCAATAGGAGGTAGGCTTAAAAAATTACTTAGTAGTGTTAATCCGGGATTGTGACCCACAAAAAATACGTGGTTATTTCGGTCATCCAACTTCCAAATAATACTAAGCAAGGTTGGTAAAGAAGCATTGTAAATGAGTGAATTTTGTTCAATTTTTGAGATTTCAAAATCCAACTTTGTAGCCAATAATTTTGCAGTACTGATTGCCCTAAGCGCCGGACTGCAAACGATTGCATCAACCCCAATTTTGTGATGTTTCAATAAACTAGTGATGGTAGCAATATCCTGAGTGGCTCTGGGCGCAAGTGCTCTGTTAAAATCTAATTGCCCCTGCTGTTGTACCTCTGTTTTTGCGTGCCTAACTATATAAAGCGTTTTCATAGCAGTATTTAAGAACTTTCAAAGTTATTTATTTTGAAAATAGTTTTGGATAATTTTTTTGACTAAACGCAAGAATTAAAGAATACCTCTCTCATTCCTTTCATCTTCAAAGTCTAAAGTGCTAGATTCATAAATTCTTTAAGGTTAGTAAATTGTAGTAACAAGTTAGCTGCAATGGTCTCGCGGAGTTTTAGACTTTTACTCTTGACATTTTTCTTGCGTTTTTTTAAGCCCAGAGCTTTTGCAGTTTTGTGAAGACCTCTTCTTAACTTTTAGTTTGAAATTTGTGTTTTTTGAAACCAACACTTGACGGTATAGTTGACAAGTACACTTTTGCTATGCACTAAGTGAAGTGCAGAAATTGACAATCAATTTTGAATGCAGAACTCAAAGCTCACTTACCAATACTTGACGTGTTTCATGCAACGTAGAAGTTCGTTTTGCACACAGGCTCAGTTTGGGTTTGGAGACCGAGATCTTTCAACTTATGACAAAGATATAAGAAACCAAAATGGTCAACTTTCCGAAATGCCCAAATTGAGCTTGTGCGCTGTTCGCAGCAGTTTTATTACTGCTAAGTTGCTAAAGAACCGACCACTGAATGTAAAGACAGCACACAATGCAAACAACGTTTTGCGTGCAAGCGAGGTGTTTTATTTTGGGCT
>DGQS01000126.1 GCA_002389785.1 Bacteroidetes bacterium UBA4408 | reverse complement strand
AATTTACCACGACCACCGGTTTGCTTCTTGTAAACTTCACGGTGTTCAACGGTTGCATTGATTTTTTCTTTAAAGTTAACCTGCGGAGCTCCTTGATTTACTTCAACTTTAAACTCGCGACGTAAACGGTCAACAATAATTTCTAAGTGTAACTCCCCCATTCCGCTGATGATGGTTTGACCTGAATCTTCGTCAGTCTTAACACGGAAAGTAGGATCCTCTTCGGATAATTTATTTAATGAAACTCCTAGTTTATCTAAGTCGGCTTGAGTTTTAGGCTCAATGGCTATACCAATAACCGGCTCAGGGAAATTCATTGCTTCTAATACAATAGGATGTTTTTCATCGCATAATGTATCTCCTGTTTTAATGTCTTTAAATCCAACCGCTGCTCCAATATCTCCTGCTTCAATTGAATCAATAGAATTTTGTTTATTAGCATGCATCTGGAAAATACGAGAAATACGTTCCTTGTTTCCACTTCTTGTATTTAATACATAAGAACCTGCATCCAATCTTCCTGAATATACACGGAAAAAACACAAACGACCAACGAAAGGATCGGTTGCAATTTTAAATGCCAATGCGGTGAAAGGCTCCTTAACATCCGGTTTACGTTTTACCTCTTCTTCTGTATCAGGATTTGTTCCAATAATTTCATTTTTATCAAGTGGACTTGGCATTAATTCCATTACCAAATCAAGCATTGTTTGAACGCCTTTATTTTTAAAAGCACTACCGCAAACCATTGGAACCACTTTATTGTGGATACAAGCTTGACGCAGTGCAGCTAAAATTTCTTGCTCAGAGATACTTTCCGGATTTTCGAAAAATTTCTCCATTAAATGATCGTCGAATTCAGCAATTGCTTCTAATAATTTTCCTCTCCATTCTGTAGCTTCTTCCAACATATCGGCAGGAATTGGAACAATGTTAAAGGTCATCCCTTTATCGTGCTCGTTCCACTCAATTCCACGGAAATTGATTAAATCAACCACTCCTTTAAAATTCTCTTCAGCTCCAATCGGTAACTGCAAAGGAAGTGGGTTACCACCCAATACTTCTTTAACCTGACCAACAACTTTTAAGAAATCGGCACCTGCACGGTCCATTTTATTTACGAAACCGATACGGGTAACGTTATAATTATTCGCTAAACGCCAGTTTGTTTCAGATTGAGGTTCAACACCATCAACTGCTGAAAATAAAAACACCAATCCATCCAATACACGCAGTGAACGATTTACCTCAACGGTAAAATCAACGTGACCTGGAGTATCGATAATATTGATTTTGTATTTATTGTTTTTATAATTCCAAAAACAAGTAGTAGCTGCAGAAGTAATCGTGATACCTCGCTCTTGCTCTTGTACCATCCAATCCATGGTAGCTGCACCATCGTGCACCTCTCCAATTTTGTGATTAACTCCTGTGTAATAAAGAATACGCTCTGTACAAGTAGTTTTACCTGCATCGATGTGCGCTGCAATCCCAATATTTCGTGTAAATTTTAAATCTGACATTGTATTATTTAGCTAGCTGTTTGTTTAGAATCTGAAATGTGAGAATGCTTTATTTGCGTCAGCCATGCGGTGAGTATCTTCCTTTTTCTTAAAAGCTGCTCCTTCTTCTTTAGCCGCTGCAATAATTTCACCTGCTAACTTTTGGCCCATTGATTTCTCGTTGCGTTTACGAGAATACAAAATCATCCATTTAATTGCCATTGAAGTTTTGCGCTCCGGACGAATCTCTTGTGGAATTTGGAAAGTAGCACCACCAACTCTGCGGCTTCTTACTTCTACCTGAGGAGTAATGTTATTTAGTGCTTTTTTGAAAACATCCAATCCGTTCTCTTCGTTTTTCTTAGTGATAATATCCATTGCTTCGTAAAACGTATCAAAGGCTTTCGTTTTTTTGCCATCGTACATCAAATTGTTTACGAAACGTGTTACCAGCATGTCGTTAAACTTTGGATCCGGTAATAAAGGTTTTCTTTTAGGCGTTGTTTTTCTCATTTTACTAATGAATTAGTGCTTACAGCAAATTTTATTTTAAATGACTAAATTATTTTTTCTTAGCCGGAGCTGCTTTTCCTGCTGCACCTGCTTTCGGTTTTTTAGTTCCGTATTTACTACGACGTTGGTTACGACCTTCAACCCCTGAAGTATCCAAAGCACCACGAACAATGTGGTAACGAACTCCCGGTAAATCTTTTACCCTTCCGCCTCGGATTAGAACAATTGAGTGTTCCTGTAAGTTATGACCTTCACCCGGGATATATGCATTCACCTCTTTGGTATTGGTTAAACGCACACGCGCTACTTTACGCATCGCTGAGTTTGGCTTTTTAGGAGTAGTAGTGTACACACGTACACATACACCTCTTCGCTGTGGACAAGAGTCTAATGCAGCCGATTTACTTTTATTTAGCAATTTGGAGCGACCTTTTCGAACTAATTGTTGTACCGTTGGCATCTGTTGAAAGTATTGATATTACTGTTATTTATACTATTTTTTTATTAAACTACCCATTTTTTGGGCTTGCAAAGGTACAATTTGTTTTGATTCTAACAAGTTGTAAGACAAAATATTTTCACACCGGCCATTCTTTTGTTTGTTTAAAACAATATCCGTTTTTAAGCATTTCATTTTTAGCATTTTATATATTTGCTTTACTAACCAATAAAATTATAAACAATGAACACAAAAAAAATACTCCTAGGAAGTTTTGCCGGTGCAGTGACTTATTTTCTGCTCGGATGGTTAATTTATGGTATGCTACTCATGGATTACATGAACAGCACTTGTCCGAATTTTCCCGGACTAAATCGCAATGAGAGTGAAATGCTGTTATGGGTGATGTTCATTAGCAATTTGCTTTCAGCCTTTTTAATGGCTTATATTTTTGATTTAGCAAAAATAAGCGGATGGATGAATGGAATGAAACAAGGTGCTATTATTGGATTTATAATCTCTGCTGCTTTTGATACTGGAATGTATGCCATGACTTTTATGCTGACAAAAAATTGGTTAATGATTGATGTTCTTGCGAGCACGATTATGGCTGCTATAGTTGGTGCGGTAGTAGCTGCGGTGATGGGAATGGGCGATAAAAACTAAAAAAATACAATTCCTAAAGCTCTAGTATATAAAAACTCAGTTTTTAGTACAATTTCAACTACTGGAAAATACTTAAACTGCAAAAGCTCAATACTTTGTATTCATAATTTAGGAAACAAGGTATTGGGCTTTTTTTTTAAAAATGTATCCAATGCCATTTAAATCCATTTCTTTCATGATATTCTAAGGCAGGTGAAGGAAATTTAATAAATCCTATACTTTTAAATACTGTATTTAAAATGGGATTTTTCGTTTTTAGTTTAGCTAATTCAACATCTAGCGCTAGATAATATTGTCTGCTACGCTCAAAAGGAACTAAAGGAATTGGTGCTCCTAAATCAGAGGAATTTACCAACGCTCCTGTCATTCCATTAGCTCCATAACCGATGGCCACATTCAACCATTTTGGGAATCGTGATTCACTTCTGCAAAAATCGGCAATGTTGCAACTTAACCAATAGCTTTGTGCGTTGTAATCTTTTAAGACTTGCTCACTAAAATTTTTACCGAGTGCGCTTGGTCGGTACTGTGGGTAACCACTTGGATAATACGAAAATTTTATACCGATGCGTTGTTCTTTCCATATTAATTGCTGTCCAATGACCAAGCCTGCCCCTGCAACATTTGCCAGCATATCGCCACATGAAAAACCCCATTGTGTTGAATAGCCATCCAATACCTCTACCCCACTCAAAAATAGTAAACCAATACTTCCACCTAATATAATAGCAGGAGTACTTTTCATACCTGTCCAATCAAACACCTCAATCCCAATTTTTCCGACATAATAAGCAGTGGTAGCATGTCCTATTTTATCCATTTGGAGCCATTCCTTGTTATCGTTAAACAAATGAAATGCTGAACGCGGATAGTCTTTATACCACAATGAATTTAATCCAATCATTACTCCGCTATACAATGCAACACCACTACCGGCAACTAATGCAAGGCGTTTTGTACGGAGCTTTGATGGCTTCAGTGTATCGTTTTGAGCCTGCACACTAGGTAATAATACGGTGCTAACCAATCCAACAATAAGAATGATTCTACTACACCAAAATTTAGCGGGCTTCTCTCTCACTTTAATTAAAAAATAAAGGCTCACCAAGTTTTATCTTAATGAGCCTCACAGTTTATTTATGCACTTAAGCTAGAAGTGTTTCTTCGGTAGCTTTTAATATGGCAAATGCATCTTCCTTGTTCGCTGCTTCTGCGTAGGTGCGCAACACAGGCTCTGTTCCAGATGCACGTATCATCATCCATTCTTTGTCGCTAAAGAAATATTTATATCCATCCAAATCCTCCACTCGCTGAACTTTGTATTTTCCAAACTGGGTATAATTATCTGTTTTGCATTTAGCAACGATTTTATTCTTCAGCTCATCTTTCAGTTTCAAATCGCTTCGTTCGAACCAAAATGTACCGGTAATATCGTATACTTCTTGAATCAATTCTTTAAGCGATTTTTTTGATTTAGCCATAAACTCCCAAATAACTAATCCCATCCACACCCCGTCTCTCTCGGGAATATGACCTTTAATTGCAATACCACCGCTTTCCTCTCCTCCCAACAACACATCTTCCTTAATCATAATCCCGCAAATCCATTTGAAGCCAATTTTAACTACTTCTAAATCGAGCTTGTAATGCTCGCACATGTTTTTGATTTTATTGGTGGTACT
>DGQS01000218.1 GCA_002389785.1 Bacteroidetes bacterium UBA4408 | reverse complement strand
GGAGCAAATACTTTTTTCGGATCTCTGTTCCAAGAGTATCATCCGCTATATCTATGGCTCTGTTAAGAATTTCTTTCTCCGCTTCTAAACGCTTAATTTTCTTTTCCAAATCATGAATATACTTTTTTGGGGGCTTTTTGTCTTTCATTGGCTTTTGACTTTTCCAGTCTAAAGTACCATGTTTTCTTAACCATTTCAAAACGGTACTCCGGCCTTGAATTCCATACTTTGATTGAGATTGTCGATAGGTTAGAAAGCCCTTTTCTACTTCATCAACAACCTGTAATTTGAATGCCAAACTGTAATCTCTTTGAGTCCTCTTAGGAACTCTAAATTGTCCTTTATTCATAACGGTTACACTTTTTTGTGTCAACCTATTTCAGGACGAGGCAATTAGTAACAAAAAAAGGCTGTCTCACAAGGACAGCCTTTTTTTATTGGATATGAAATTTCTAAGTCTAAAGTTTGAAAAAACAATATAGGTAATCCTAACAAACTTCCTTTACTAAAATCAATCTTTCTGTAGTAGAAAATTAGATGGTTTAGATATGCATAAAAACATTAAACATGATGTCTTGTATGATTTATTTAAAGAAAATAAAATTGAAGGAATTGGAAGTGCTATTCATGCAAAGAAGTAGTAAAATAAAAAAAAAGAAAACTGAACTTAGTGAACTCGTTTCATTCTAAATTTTTCATTTCTAGGCTTGCCTTTACTATTGCCTGAAATTTCTGCGTACAGCGAATCTGCTCCAATTTTTTGATACGAAATCAGTTGTGGAAAATCATGAGTTGCATTCTCAAATAGCAAACTTGAGTTGGCACTACTTTTTAAAGCAAACCGAACAGGTAATCCTTTGTTTTGCTTAGTAACAGTAGGTATATAAAATAGCATGTTATTTTCTTCAATTAATTGAATATGTTCAAAAACCACTGTATCGTTTTTGTTGAGCATATGACTCTTACCTCTATATTCAGTTTCACTGTATGGCATCCAAACTTCAAAAATACTCCCTTGTTTAGTCTTGCTTTCCCAAGTACCCATTAACCAATTTGCTTTTTGCAATAGATGGGTTTGTTGAGCACTACAATTAATGAATCCTAAAAGAGAAACAGACGCAATCGTTAATTTATAGTTCAGTTTCATGATTTAAAGTAAATTTGGTTGATGATAAAAAGTTGATAAAATGTGGTTAGTCGTTGCAGTTTAACGCTGAACAAAAATAGTATTAGAATGCACTACTTGGAAGATTTACTAAACGTGATTCAATTGAAAGGGAATTTTCTAATTTATCGTGCTTGCAATGTTTAAACATTTCTAATTTTTGCATCAAAGTCCAAATAGGACGAGTCATTACGCCCGCATCATTGGTGCTAGATAAAAAACTATCTCTTTCTTTCTCATTCTTCATTAAAATAGCACAAAGCCAATAATTCGATTTTGAATCAAGCGGTTCTTTAACAAAATCAATAGAACCGGATTTAAAAAACTCTAAATATCGATTAGCCAAACTTCTTTTTTTTACTAAAAATGTATCTAATTGTTCTAGTTGAGCACACGCCAAAGCTGCGTTAATGTTAGGCATTCGGTAATTATAACCAATCGAATCGTGTTTAAATTCCCAACGATGTGGAATTTTAGCTTGGGTTGTAAGATGTTTGGCTTTTTTAGCCAAGGCTTCGTCATTGGTAACTATCGCACCACCACCTCCGCATGTAATGGTTTTATTGCCATTAAAACTAAATGCCCCGAGCTTCCCATAAGTTCCGGTATGTTTGTTTTTGTATGTACTACCGATAGATTCAGCTGCATCTTCAATTAGTGCAATTCCATATTCTTCACAAATCGCAGCAATTTGGTCAATTTTGCATGGATGGCCAAAGGTATGCATAGGTACACAAGCCGAAATTTTTTGTCCACTTGATTTATGATAACAGCCATCAGATTTTTGTTCTGTATTTTCTGATAGATACTCTTGCAATTTACTTGCACTCATACCAAGCGTATCCATATCAACATCCACAAATAAAGGCTCAGCAGATAAATAAGAAATAGCATTGCAAGTGGCAATAAAACTCAAAGCTTGTGTAATAACAAGATCATTGCGTTTAACACCGGCAACCAACATCGCCATATGTAAAGCCGCTGTTCCGTTAACTGCAGCAACAGCATATTTAGCTCCGGTATACCGGGCAAGTTTTAATTCAAATTCATCCACAAATTTTCCAACCGAACTAACAAAAGTAGAATCGATGCATTCTATTAAATATTTTTTTTCGTTGCCACTAAATACAGGAGCGTGCAAAGGAATAAAATCCTGATTAGGAAATTGTTGTTTTATGAAATCAATACTTGATTTATACATTGTAAATGTCGGCTTTATAGTTTTTACGATTGTTTTCGTTGCTAAACCATTCAATTGTTGCGTTCAATCCTTCATCAAGGCTATATTGTGGCGCCCAATCGGTGAGCGATTTAATTTTTTGAGCACTTCCCAATAGTCTTTCAACCTCACTTTTTTCAGGACGTAATCGAATATCGTCCGAAATAATTTGAGCGGCTGGATTAATTCTATCAATTAGTTTTTGCGCTAAATCTTTTATTGAAATTTCTTGCTGTGTAGCAATGTTTACCTCTTCTCCAATCGTTTTTTGGCTATTCGCAATTGCAATAAATCCTCTTACTGTATCTTTTACAAAAAGTAAATCGCGAGTAGGGTGGAGCGCACCTAATTTTATTTCTTTTTTACCGGCCATTAATTGAGTAATGATTGTTGGAATAACCGCTCTAGCGCTTTGACGAGGACCATAAGTGTTAAAAGGTCGAACAATGGTTACCGGTAAATTAAAACTTCTGTAAAAAGAATCTGCAATTGCATCGGCTCCAATTTTAGTAGCCGAATAAGGCGATTGTCCTTGCCTTGGATGTGTTTCATCGATTGGCACTCGAAGCGCAGTTCCATAAACTTCTGATGTAGAGGTAACCAACACCCGTTCAATATTTAAATCTCTGGCAGCTTGCACAATGTTTAAAGTTCCTTTAATGTTTGTATCAACATAATTATCGGGTGAATGATAACTGTATGGTATTGCAATTAATGCTGCAAGATGGTAAACACAGTCGCAACCTTTCATAGCTGTACGCACACCATATGGATCACGCACATCTCCTGCGAAAATTTCAATCTTGTCTTTTTTATCTTGCGATAAAGTATCTAACCAACCCCAAGAATTAAATGAGTTGTAATATACAAAAGCACGAACTTGTTTGCCCTCGTCGAGTAATTGCTCCACTAAGTGGCTGCCTATAAATCCATCTGCTCCGGTTACTAAAATTTTTTTCATGTATGATTATTTAATCGTTAACATCTAACTACTTTATTCTATCCTTATTTTTTCAAATTAGCTAAAGCTAAATAGAATTAAAAAGATAGTAAGTTTTCAGTATTTATTTGCGTGTTCTAATTTTTTTTAGTTGAGCTATAATTTGCTTGGCAGCAGCTCCATTTCCATATACTTCTTTAAATTTTTTGCCTTTTAATTTTAAAGCGGATGTTATCCCTTTTAAAATAGCACTGGGCTCGTTTGAAACATGTACTACATTATTACTCGACAATCTTCCCTGTTGACGATTGCCAACATTTACCACCGGAATTCCCATAGCTGCCGATTCTATAATACCACTCGATGTATTTCCAACCATAATACTGCAATATTTCATGGCAGTGAGATAACCCTTTTGTCCTAAATTTTCGAAACAAGTTATTTTTTGCGGATATTTTTTTTCGAATTCAAGCAGTTTTTTTCGAATTATTTGCCCATCAGTATCCGCATTGGGCAGTGTACACAATACTTTCATTGGCTGTTTCATAAAAGCCTTAATTAATTCAACAACATTGGTTTTATTAGTCCCCACATGCATTGTTTCAGGATGATAGGTACACAAGATATAGGGTTCATCCACAGAAAATTGAAAACTCTTTTTAAACTCAAGCGGTGTAAAAAGTTTCATGTTCATTATAGAATCAATGCCTAATGCTCCAACATTGAAAACATTTTCACTACTACCGGTAATTTTTGCTACACGGTTCTTGTGTTCTTCATTAGTTGTAAAATGAAAATTGGAAAGACAACTTAATGCATGTCTGAATTTATTGTCAATTGCTCCCAGTGTAGTTTCGCCCCCATGAATGTGCGCGAGTGGTATACCAAATGGGATAACCGAAGATGCAGCAGCAAACATTTCGAAACGATCGCCCAATACAAATAGCACATCAATTTTGGAAGCGTATTTTTTCCAAATACTTGCAAAAACATGGGTAGTAGTTCCCATAGCTTTCGCTATACTTTCGGCATCATCACCCGGTGACAGTGAGTAAAGTTTTTCGTTAATTTTAAAACCTTGTGCTTCTATTAATTGATACGAATTGCCATACATTTCGCTGGTATGCATTCCACCTGCAAATAACAAAAGTCGAAATGTTCCATCGTTTTTTAATGCCTTTAATAAAGGCAGATAAATACCAAAATCAGCACGTGAGGTTGTAATTATTCCAATGGTCATTGCTTTTCGTTTAGTATCAATTCGGCCAATTTCCAATCAAGCGGAGTATCAATATCTAGAGAAGCTTCTTGAGACATGGTATATTTCTTTAGCTTCGAAAATTTGGATAATGATTTTACCTGTCCTAAGGCTTTAATGTTAATAATATAAATAGCGCCATTAATCTCATAAACTGGCGGACAGTCTTGTCTTCTAGTAATTTCTTGTGGAAGCTTTTTCGATTTTTCAAGATATCCTGCTGAATTTTCTTCAAGCAATGTAAAATAGGGGTTTGCTTTACTTTCTTTCACTGCAACCACCATGTCTTCCTCTCCGGTGTATGACTCCAGTGCCTCTTTAACATGCTCGGCTTTTCTAAAAGGAGAGGTGGGTTGTAATAACACCAGAACATCCGGATGTATATTCTTCGTTTCATAAAAATTCAAAGCATGTTCAATCACACCATCTGAACCAGCTGTATCTGTCGCCAAATGTGAGGGGCGTATAAAAGGAATTTCAAGCCCTGTTTGTAAAACAGTGTTGGCTATTTCTTCTGAATCGGTACTAACACAAATTAAATTATCTTCACTTAATTCACGGGCTACTTCAATGGTGTAGTTTATTAATGGTTTACCGTGCAAAAGCTTTGTATTTTTACCGGGTATTCCCTTTGAACCTCCACGGGCAGTAATGAGGTAGAGTACTTTCATTACAATTTAATATGTTTAATGTCTTCCTGTGCCTTCTTGTATTCGTCGTGTTGACCAATGTCAAGCCAATAGCCTAAAATTGGGTAATAGATTAGTTTCTGTCCATTTTCGATAACGCGTTGCATAAATTCAGTAGCATCAAATGAACCGTTTTCTGGTATTAATTTTAATAAACTTTTTTTAATCAAGTAAATACCGGCATTAGAATAGTATGTATAGGTTGGTTTCTCATTCAGTGATAATACTTTTTCGTCATCTACCTCAAAAATAGCGTAAGGGACATTTACCTTATAAGGAACTGAGGCAACAGCCATAGCAGCATTTTTTTGTTCAAAGGATAAATAGAAATCTTCAAAATCAATGTTCGTCAATAAATCAGAATTCATTAATAAAATGGTATCATTTTCAAATGAATCAACTAAACTCATAGAACCAATGGTACCCATTGCCTTTTTTTCTTTGATATACTTAATATGAATTCCTTTTTGCTTGCCGTTCCCAAGGTACTGTTCAATTTTTTCACCTAAGTAATTTACCGACACATACACGGTGTTCACACCAAAAGCTTCTAAGCGATCGATGTTATGTTCAATAATCGGCTTGTCGCCAACTTTCAATAATGGTTTGGGTAAATTTTCAGTAAATGGCCGTAGACGCAATCCTTCACCACCAGCCATAATAAAGGCATCTACCGGAATAATTGAACGTTTTTGTGCTAAATCAATAATGCGAATGATTTCATTTTTCGCATTCAACAAAGGAATAAGATTCAGGTTTTTCTTTCGAAGCTCGTCTATATCGCTAACAGTAAATTTATTCTTACGCAAGTAGCGAAAATCCTTAAACATAAAATCCGAAACAGGCTGATACAATGAAAGTCCATTGATGAGCCCTCGTCGAACATCCCCATCTGTAAGCGTTCCCAGTAGTTGTTTTTTATCATTTACAATAAAGAGCGTAAGACTTTTTTCACCGCTTAAATCGTTTAGCGTTTCAAGAGCTTCCTTTACGGTGAGCTTTTCGTTTACACAATTTTGCTTAAAATCCTTCATTTCAATAGCTGAGATTTGCGCTCCTTAATTCAAATCATTAAAACTGAGTTTATGATCGGCAGTTAAATTAGTTTTGATTTTTTTACCTAGCAAAAGATCCATTAACATTGGTGAAATTCCATCACCCGGGCGTTTCATGCATATATCTTCGGCAGTTAACGTAGTTCCGGCTTTAAGGTTTCGGGCGATATGGACGCTTTTCCGTGCAATGGTTTTATTTTTTAGCTCAGAGGGGCTTGGCTTTTTTATTCCATTTCCCATTGCTTTTTCAATATTACGAATACTTTGAACCATTTGCTTTAATTCAGAAGGATCTAACGAAGCTCTGTGATCGGGTCCTTCCATAGTTTTATCAAGCGTAATATGCTTTTCAATTATGCAAGCACCCATAGCAACTGCTGCAATCGGAACTTCAATACCTAAAGTATGGTCAGAATATCCTACTTTAATATTAAATGCTTTTTGAAGTGTGAGCATTGCAGTTAAGTTTACATCGCTCATTGGAGTCGGATATTCGGTATTGCAGTGTAACAAGGTAATGTTTTGAAGGTTTGTTCCATTAGAAGTCAAAACATTCAAAGCCGCTTCAATTTCACCAAGACTTGCCATACCGGTACTTAGAATCACTGTTTTTTTTAACTTACCAACCTGAGTTAGATAAGGAAGGTTGGTTAATTCACCGGAAGGAATCTTAAAAATGCTAATCCCTAATTTTGATAATAAATGTATGCTATCTGAATCAAAAGGGGTCGATAAAAATTGAATCTTCTTTTTTTTACAGTAGGTCATTAAAGCTTTGTGCATGTGCACATCCATCTCAAGCTTCTTAATCATTTCATACTGCGATTCTGTAAGTGCTGTACTTCGCAATTGATAGTTAGCCTTTGGGGCTTTTTTGCTAACCAGATTATCGGCTTTAAAAGTTTGAAACTTTACAATATCGGCGCCAGCCTCAGCAGCAACATCCACCAATTTTTTAGCAAGGGCTAATTGTCCGTTGTGATTAACTCCTGCTTCAGCGATTATTAAAACCGGTTTTATGCTCATAGTTTTAAAGTGCAATATCCACTTACTTATGCTTTGGTTTCAGGTTCTTTCGTATCATTATTCTTTTTCTGGCCGTATCCGTAATAACCTCCATAGCCATATCCTTTTCCATATCCGTAACCGTATCCGTAGCCATATCCGTAACCAAAACCATATCCGTAATTGTATCGGTTATAATAATATTTTGATTTGCGTTGTTTCACACCATTAAGCACGAAACCAAAATTTTGCAGTTTGTTTAGTTCTACAATTTCATGTGCATTATTGACCGATCCTTTAGTTGCAAATCGTACGTTTAATACAAATAGACACACATCTGCATATTTCATCAAAATGAAAGCATCCGAAATTAATCCAACCGGCGGTGTATCTACAATAATATAGTCATAGTTTTCACGTCCATAGGCTAACATTTCGTTCATGTGTGGACTCAATATTAACTCCGAAGCATTAGGAGGAGTGGGTCCTGCAAGAATGGTATCCAAATTCTCAACCGAAGTTTTTAAAATTGAGTTATGCGTAGATTCTTTCCCAACAAGAATATTACTTACCCCAAATTCCGATTTCATATTTAAGCCAAGATGCACTTTGGGTTTGTGTAAATCGAGCTCAATTACCAGAACTTTCTTACCGGCCTTGGCCAAAATAGAGGCAAGATTTACTGAGCAAAAGGTTTTACCTTCTCCGGGATTATTGGAAGTAATCAATACAATTTTTGATTTACTTTCAGAAGCCATGTATTCGAGATTGGTTCGCAAGCTTCTGAAAGATTCAGTAATGGGCGATTTTGGGTCGGCGTCTACAACAATGTAAGATGATTTACCTGCATCAGAATACAATATTTCTCCTAAAATAGGTAAGGTTGTTAACGCTTTTAATTCAGGAACACTTTCAATTCGTGAGAAAAAGGTAGTACGCATAAACACAATTAAAAGCGCAATAACCAAACTGCTACCTAAAAACGAATACAAAATTTTGTTCTTATCAGGTTTTACTATACCAATGGAGCGAGCCGATTCAATAATTTTAGTTTCGGGAACTATCCCTGCTCTTGCGATAATGGTACTGGATTTTTTCTCAAGCAAAAAGGAATACATTTTTTCGTACACCTGTTGTTTTCTGGCAATATTCAGAAGCTGACGTTGTTTTTGCGGAATGTTTTGGATAGAACCTTCATAAGACCCAATCGCCTTTGAAATACGATCAATATTGGCCTGTATAGCAACTTTTGTGTTTCCTAAATAAGTAAGAATGTTACTCTTTAAAAGTTTTATTTTTTGGTCAATCTCAGTAATTGACATGTTTTTAGTAGTTGAATTAAACAAGGCCCCGTTTCGAGCAATTTGAAAGGTGTACAATTCACCAACTGAGCGCTTTAAGAAATCATCTTCACTGTTTATGTAAAACGAAGGAGGAAGTAATTCAGGATCTTTGTCGAGAATGATGTATTTTTCAAGTTCTCCAATCGATTGCATTTGAAGCTGTAATTTGGTTCTTTGAGCTTCATAATCAGTTAGCTGCTGAAAATATGTTTCTTCCTCTTTGGATAAATCCAAAATCGCTTTTTGCTTTTTATAATTTTCCAGGTCGTCTTCTATACTCGACAAAATTTCAATAACCTCATCCAATTGTTTATCTATATATTTTAAAGTATTTTCGTTTATATCTACTTTAGATTTTAGCGAGTAGTCGAGGTATACTTTTGAAAGTGTATCCAAAAACAAAACAGCTCTTTCAGCTATTTCATCTTCCACAATAACCGATAATATAGCCGTGTATTCTTCGTTTTCTACTGTTAAACCCGATTGGTATTTCGATACAAGGTTTTGAATGTTATGAACTTTAAACTGGTATTCATAATCGCGCAATGCACCAACAGTATTAGCATCTATTGAAGCGTTACGGCTTACTATAATTTTAAAATCTGAGTCAACTGCTTCTTTATCAAAACTAAATTTATGTGAAATAGATTCTCCGTATTTTTCATATTTGATGCTGTAGTTATTTTCATCTATAAAAGTGAGTTTTATAGGTTGTTCGTACAAGCTCGGGTTAATGCTCAAAACCTTTATTTGAAATGGTTTTGCTTCATAAATTTCGGTGGTTTTTAATCGTCCAACTATATAATAAGAGACATCCAGATTTAGTTTGGAAACGGCTTTTTCAATTAAATCGTACGATTTAATTACCCGCATTTCATTTGAAATTTTTTCGTAGCTGTTGTACGCATTGTACGATTGACCAAGTCCTTCAAGAATCTGACTTTGATAGTCGTACGTTTCCTCTGATTTTATTAAAATTTGGGTTTTCGCAGCGGAGTACTCAGTAAGTTTATGAATATATACAAAGGCAATGATGTAAGCTACTCCCAAAAAAAGTAAAATCAAGAGCCAGTTTCTTGATATTATTTTGATTAAATTATTTATATCATTAATGTCAATCAGGGAAGAATTCTTTTGCGCCATCTATCTATCGTGTAAATTGGTTCTGAAAAAAGCGGACAAATATATAAATAAAAAGCTACTGCTATTGATACACGTGTTTCCCAATTATCGAAAACTTTCGATTGCTGACTATTTTTCTTTAGGAATTGATTTTGAGTCTCAACTTTTTTTCTATTTTTGTAGCAAATTGATTTTTAAGATGAAGAAGTTTTATACCTATTTAGCTGCGTTTGTCATCGTATTTTTAGTAGTAAATATATCTGTTTCATTGGCCGGCGGACCTCCTCCTCCTCCTCCAGGTGGTGGTGGACCTCCTTGTTTTCCACCTCCCTGCATGCCGATTGATGGTGGTATTAGTTTTTTACTAGCAGCCGGAGCAGCATTTGGAGCTAAAAAAGTGTATGATTCACGAAAAAACTCTGCTGAAAATAAAAACTGATAAGTCTTAGAACAACGAGCTAAGATGTTTCAATTTGCAAAGAAAAATCCTGCGGCATTTTTTCTTTTAAAAGCGCTACTCCTGTATATTTTTTGGTATTTATTTTATGAACTTTGGTTACACCCCAAAGGCTATTTAGATGCTTTTGTTATAGATAATTTAATCAAGAGCGGCGAATTCATTATTTCAAGTTTAGGTTACCGTTTAATACCTGAACCAGATCCTGAGTGGGCCATTCGTACTCTTGGTATTGATGGTACACATGGTATTTGGATTGGCGATCCTTGTAATGGAATAACTCTTTTTGCTTTGTTCACAGGTTTTGTAATTGCATATCCGGGTCCATTAAAAGCAAAACTCTGGTTTATTCCAGTAGGTTTAATCACCATTCACATAGTAAATATAATTCGTATTGTTGCATTGGTCTTGATTACGCTATACGCACCTCAGTATCTCGATTTCAATCATACTTACACCTTTACCATAGTGGTATACAGTTATGTGTTTTTTTTATGGATGATTTGGTCAAATAAATTGGCTGCTAATTCATTAACAGTAAAAAACGGTTAATGCAATTGAAAACATCCCCAAAATTACCCTATCTCAAATTGCTGAGTATTGTTGTATTCATTGTACTTTTTGGTTTTTTTCGAGATTATTTTCTTTCACAATACAATAATTATTTGTACCAACTTTATTATAAGGATGCAGCTTATAAAATTGATTCGGAGTTTAATTTTTTAAAAGGTTTTAACTACATGCAACTATACTATGCGAAATTTTTCATCATCGCATTTTTTTGCCTAGTGTATTATTTAATAGCTCTGTATACCTTAAAATTGCTTTTTAAAGAGAAAAAAACATTCCCCATTACTTCCCTCTTTTACTCTTGTATACTCCTCATTTCACTTATTTTTTATCTTTACGGAAAGATGGCAACCGATTCTGAAAAATTTTATGAATTATCGCGTACCTTTTTAGCTTTGCTGCAATCGCCGCTGTTGTTAATGATATTAATACCTGCTATTAAACTTGGAACTAAAACAAACTCTAACTAATCAACAATATGAATAAAGACAAGCAAATTTTTGACCTTATTGGTGAAGAATTAAAAAGACAAACAGAAGGAATTGAATTAATTGCCTCCGAAAATTATGTGAGTCAACAAGTAATGAATGCAATGGGTTCTTGCCTGACAAATAAATATGCCGAAGGACTTCCTTTTAAGCGCTATTATGGAGGCTGTGAAGTTGTTGACAAAGTTGAACAGTTAGCTATAGATAGAATTAAGCAACTATTTGGAGCTGAATGGGCAAATGTTCAGCCTCATAGTGGAGCTCAAGCCAATGCAGCAGTTATGTTAGGTGTGTTAAAACCTGGCGATAAAATTCTTGGCTTTGATTTGTCGCATGGCGGACACTTAACGCATGGTTCACCGGTAAATTTTTCGGGCAAACTATACAAACCTTTTTTCTATGGTGTAAAAAAAGAAACCGGCTTGATAGACTATGAAATGCTGGAAGAACAGGCACGCAAGGAAAGGCCAAAGCTTATCATCTGCGGCGCATCGG
>DGQS01000031.1 GCA_002389785.1 Bacteroidetes bacterium UBA4408 | reverse complement strand
CCGGAACAAAATATCGCGGACAATTTGAGGAGCGCATGAAGGCCGTGATGAACGAACTCGAAAAATCGCCCGATGTTATTTTGTTTATCGACGAAATACATACCATAATTGGTGCCGGCGGAGCCTCAGGTTCGCTAGATGCCAGCAACATGTTTAAACCTGCTTTAGCACGAGGCGAAATTCAATGTATTGGAGCTACTACCTTAGATGAATACCGTCAGTACATCGAAAAAGATGGTGCACTTGAACGTCGTTTTCAAAAGGTTATTGTAGAACCTGCCAATGAAGCTGAATCGTTGGAAATATTGATGAACATTAAGGAAAAGTATGAAGACCATCACAATGTTACCTATACCGACGAAGCCATCAAAGCCTGTGTAACTTTAACACAACGCTATTTAAGTGATCGCCATTTGCCCGATAAAGCCATTGATGCCATGGATGAGGTAGGAGCAAGGGTACACATTACCAACATTAATGTACCTCAAAATATTATTGATATTGAGAAAAAGCTAGAAGAAGTTAAAGCTCAAAAAAATAAGGTAGTACGCAGTCAAAAATACGAGGAAGCAGCAAAATTGCGCGATACCGAGCGACAATTATTGGAACAACTCGAAGCTGCTAAAAAGGTGTGGGAAGAGGAAACAAAGAACAACCGTGAAATGGTAACCGAAGACAATGTTGCCGAAGTAGTGGCAATGATGACAGGCGTGCCGGTGCAACGTATTGCACAAAACGAAAGTTCACGATTGCTCAACATGTACGATGCTATTCATGGAAAAGTGATTGGACAAAACGATGCTATTCGTAAAATTGTAAAAGCAATTCAGCGAAATCGTGCTGGTTTAAAAGACCCCAATAAACCAATCGGCTCATTTATTTTCCTAGGACCTACCGGCGTTGGAAAAACTCAATTGGCAAAAATATTAAGCAAATATTTGTTCGACAGCGACGATGCGCTAGTGCGTATTGATATGAGTGAGTACATGGAAAAATTTGCTGTGTCACGTTTAATAGGTGCACCTCCGGGATATGTTGGTTATGAAGAAGGAGGGCAGTTGACCGAAAAAATACGCAGAAAGCCTTATTCGGTTGTCTTGCTTGATGAAATAGAAAAGGCACACCCGGATGTATTTAATTTATTGTTGCAAGCATTAGATGACGGGCAGTTAACCGACAGCTTAGGGCGCAAAATTGATTTCAAGAATACGATTATCATAATGACGTCAAACATTGGTTCTCGCCAATTGAAGGATTTTGGCCAAGGAGTTGGATTTACTACTTCTGCGAAAGCCGGTGCCAGCGAAGCAAATGCAAAAAGTGTAATTGAAAATGCCTTGAAAAAAGCTTTTGCACCTGAGTTTTTGAACCGTATTGACGATGTGATTATATTCAATTCGTTAACACGTGAAGACATCCATCAGATTATAGATATTGAATTAGCTAATTTGTATGGAAGAATTGACACCTTAGGATTTAAAATTAAAATGACCGAAGAGGCGAAAGATTTTATTGCTGAAAAGGGATTTGATAGCAGCTTTGGAGCAAGACCATTAAAAAGAGCTATTCAAAAGTACCTAGAAGATCCATTGGCTGAAGAAATCATTAAATCGAAATTAGCTGAAGGCGATGTAATTGATGTTGGTTTTGATGCAGAGAAAAAGGAAATCACCTTAAAGGTAACGAAAGGAAAAAAGAAAAAAGCAAAGGAAGAATAAAAGAAATTAAACTTAACAATGAAGCCCTGTAACAGTTGCAGGGCTTTTTTGATTGCGATAATAAAAAAAAGAGACTGTTGAACATCAACAGTCTCTTTTTTTTAATTTTAGTTTCTTTTTATGCGTGCATTGATTGCTTCTTCGCTAGCAAATGTTCTTTGCTTTCACGAACATCCATATCGTCAACACAGCAATCAACAGGACACACTGCTGCACATTGCGGTTCATCATGAAAACCAACGCATTCAGTACATTTATCGCTTACAATATAATAGGTATCCATAGCTTTGGGAGCTTGAGGAGCATCTGCATCCATGCTGGCACCACTTAATAAAGTTACTCCACCTTTTAGTGATGTTCCATCTGCCAAACGCCATTCATTTCCTCCTTCGTAAATTGCATTATTCGGACATTCAGGCTCGCAAGCCCCACAGTTGATGCACTCATCGGTAATTTTTATTGCCATAGCTTTTTTATAAATTAGTTAAGAAGATTTGCCTTTACTTTGCAAATATAACAAGGATTTACAAAAATCAAATTTACTGCCCTTAACTTATGAAACTTAACCAACGAGTGGCTGCATTTGCAAAACTCGGTATATATCTGCATCAACTCGCAAGCAATTAAAAAAACGATACAGATTTTCGAGAATTAAACGAGCTCTATTATTCGCAAGCACAACAACTTTTTGCTTCAGTAAAACTGCAAAACGGATGGTTTACCGAAACTAATGTGCGAAATTCCATTCTGGTAATTGCAGAAATGTTGCAAGAGAAACATTTGGTTAAGTGGGTAAGTAACTACCCGCTCTCAGAAAGTTCTCCTTCAAAACGCATTGGGATTGTTATGGCAGGTAATATTCCTTTGGTGGGATTTCACGATTTTTTATCAGTTGTGATTAGTGGAAATTGTGCTGTTATGAAATTGTCGAGTGACGATGCGCTTTTACTTCCCTTAGTGGTTAAAATACTCAGCAGCATAGAGCCGGGATTTATGTCACAAGTTGATTTTAGTGTGGGTGGATTAAAAAATATTGACGCTGTAATTGCAACCGGTAGTGGAAATACCGCCAGATATTTTGAATATTACTTTAGTAAAATGCCTTCGTTGATTCGAAAAAATAGAAATTCGTTGGCCGTACTTGATGGTAACGAAAAGCCTGAAGAATTAACAAAACTAGGAGATGATATTTTTAGTTATTTCGGTTTGGGCTGTAGAAATGTTTCCAAATTATTTATTCCACAAGGATATGATTTAGATCGATTTTTTAAAGCAATTTATTCCTATAGCGAACTCATCAATCATAATAAGTATGCGAATAATTTTGATTATAACCGTGCTGTTTATTTGATGGGAAAAGAGAAGGAAGGATTACTCGAAAATGGCTTTTTATTTTTGGTAAAAAGCAACGAATACGCATCACCTGTTGCAGTATTGTTTTATGAGTATTATGATAGTGCAGAGCAGTTGAATCGTCAGTTTGAAACTGACCGCGAAAAAATTCAGTGTATTGTTTCAAACTCAGCTTTAATTAAGAATTGCATTCCACTTGGTTCTTCTCAGAGACCTCAATTATGGGAGTATGCTGACAATGTTGATACCCTTCAATTTTTAGTAACACTAAAATGATGATTTTGTAACAAACACCTGCATTTGTTTAATCAAAGTATCGTATATTTGTTAGGTGTAATGTTTTGATTAAAAATGAATGTGTGCGTCAAGTACCTGACTAAACAAATCCACCAGATTTTATGTTTTGTTTTTTTGTTGCCATTCAATATGGTAGCTCAAACGGCACTGTTCGATAATTTTCAACGAGCGGATAATACTACTGTTGGATTAACCTGGCTTGAAACCGAGACTGTGAATCCGGGGGCAGCTACCGTTTTAAGCAACCAATTAAAGTTAGGAAGCACTACTGCAGGTCGCGATTATGTTTATGCCGATATTTCAACATTGTACAATTCGGTTTACAATACCAATACG
>DGQS01000161.1 GCA_002389785.1 Bacteroidetes bacterium UBA4408 | reverse complement strand
AGTTTCGCGACAAGCGTAGCCAAACATCATTCCCTGATCGCCGGCTCCTTGATCTTCTTCCTTCGCACGAGCTACTCCTTGATAAATATCAGATGATTGTTCGTGCAAAGCATTTAATATTCCACAAGATATCGCATCAAATTGATATTCTGATTTGTTGTAACCAATGCGGTTAATAACGTTACGTGCAATTTTTTGAACATCTACATTTGCTTTTGCTGCAGGAGTAGTAGTTATTTCGCCACCAATTACCACCAGTCCGGTAGTAACAAAAGTTTCGCATGCTACTTTAGCATTGCTGTCGTGAGTTAAAAAGGCGTCAATAACGGCATCCGAAATTTGGTCGGCAACCTTATCCGGGTGTCCTTCCGACACGCTTTCTGATGTAAATAAGTAAGACATTTTTATCGTTTTTTTAAATTGAGGTGCGAATTTAGAATTTAATAGCATATTATTCTAATTCGCTTGTCGATAAATTCGATTTTTGAGTCATTTTTATACATTTTCAATGAAAATGACTGTATTCTTCCCAAAATAAAAAGCTCCTATTCTGCATACTTGGTTCTCAAAAAATTTCCATTTTAAGGGGATGGCAATTGAGTTTCAAGAATCACATAAAATAGTCAACCGGCTTAACAAATGCCTTCTTTCCAATCTTTAATTTTAAAGGTTTATCTTTGCACAATGCTTACTAAGTCTGACAAGGTAGATATACGTTCCCTATCGAAAGAAGAACTCAAAGAATTATTTGTTCAAAAAGGAGAAGCTGCATTTCGCGCCAAGCAAGTTTTTGATTGGCTTTGGCGCAAAGGAGTGCACTCTTTCGATGCCATGAATAACCTATCCAAAGAAACCCGGGAATGGTTGAAGGAATGCTTTGTAATCAATCCTGTTTCCATTGGAGATTTTCAAATTAGCAGCGATCGCACAATAAAGAATGCGTTCAAACTCTTTGATGGAAATATTGTTGAAGGTGTTTTAATTCCTTCAACAACACGAATGACTGCTTGTATTTCGTCACAAGTTGGATGTAGCTTAACTTGTAAGTTTTGTGCTACCGGAAAACTGGAACGCTTGCGCAATTTAAATGCCGCTGAAATTTATGATCAGGTAGTACTAATCCGCAATCAATCTTTATCAAACTACCAAATTCCACTTAGCAACATTGTGTATATGGGCATGGGTGAGCCTTTGCTCAACTATAAAAATGTGTTAGATTCTATCGAGAAAATAACCTCTCCGGATGGACTAAATATGTCGCCACAACGCATTACTGTTTCAACAGCGGGTATTGCTAAAATGATAAAAAAGCTGGGCGATGATGGGGTAAAATTCAACCTTGCGCTTTCACTACACGCCGCCAATGATGAAAAGCGAAATAAAATTATGCCCATCAATGAGCAAAATTCGCTAGCAGCATTGGCAGATGCATTGCGTTATTTTTATGAAAAAACAGGTACCCGTGTAACTTTTGAGTACATTGTTTTTAAAGACTTTAACGATAGTTTGCTCGATGCGAAAGAGTTGGCTACCTTTTGCAAAAATGTTCCTTGCAAAGTAAATATCATTGAGTACAATCCGATTGAGGACGGTGAGTTTCTACAAACCACGGAAGAGCGATTAGATAATTTTGTGAAATTGCTAGAAAGTAAAAATATAATTGTAAATGTTCGCAGAAGCCGAGGTAAAGATATAGATGCAGCTTGCGGTCAGTTAGCCAATAAAAATCAACAAGGCCTTCATCACAAAAAAAAGAGTTCGGTTTCGGGTTTGGGAATTTGAGAGTGTGAGAGTGTGAGAATCCGAGAATTGGGGAGTGTGTGTGTGGAAATCTGGAAATCTGAGAACTTAGGTTGTGTTGGGGGTTTAATTATTGTACCGGATTTTGCTGCTGATAATCGTTTATTTGGGTGACTTTTTTACTGCGTTACAAAGTCTAGTTTTGCTTTTGGTTTTTAAAAAAATATACCAACGAAGCATTCAGCCAATAATCTATTTGTTCGGCAGATTAACTAATCTCAAAGCTACCAGATTCCAAATTCCCAGATTAAATAAACCTACCAACCCAAAATCCAAGCAAACATCAGGGGAGCTACGATAGTTGCATCGCTTTCGACTATAAATTTTGGTGTGTGTATATCCAGTTTGCCCCAGGTAATTTTCTCGTTTGGAACGGCACCCGAATAAGAACCATAACTCGTAGTTGAATCACTAATTTGACAGAAATATGCCCAAAAAGGAACATCGTGCATTTCCATATCCTGGTATAACATCGGCACAACACATATTGGAAAATCACCTGCAATTCCACCACCTATTTGAAAAAATCCAATTCCTTTACCTCCGCAATTTTCTCGATACCACCCGGCCAACCAAGCCATGTATTCAATTCCCGATTTCATGGTACTTGCCTTGATTTCATTTTTAATTACATAAGAGGCAAAAATATTTCCCATTGTTGAATCTTCCCAACCCGGCACTACAATGGGAATGTTTTTTTGCGCTGCCGCGAGCATCCAGGAGTTTTTTGGGTCAATTTCATAGTACTGTTCCAACACACCACTCAACAACATTTTGTACATGTATTCATGTGGAAAATAACGTTCGCCTTTATCGTCGGCATCTTTCCAAATTTTGTGAATATGCTTTTGAAGGCGTCTAAAGGCTTCTTCTTCGGGAATGCAAGTATCTGTAACACGGTTGTAATGATTTTCAAGTAAATCCCATTCTTCCTGTGGGCTCAAATCGCGGTAATTCGGAACTCGTTTGTAGTGCGAATGAGCAACCAAATTCATAATGTCCTCTTCCAGATTAGCTCCTGTACAAGAAATAATATCAACCTTGTTTTGGCGAATCATTTCGGCAAGCGATTTTCCCAACTCTGCAGTACTCATTGCTCCTGCCAGAGTTATCATCATTTTTCCGCCTTCGTTCATATGTGCCTCATAACCCTTTGCAGCATCAACAAGCGCTGCCGAATTGAAATGCAAGTAGTGGTTTTCGATGAATTGTGAAATGGGTCCTTTGTTCATTTTTAGTTGTTTTTTTACGCTGCAAAAGTATAATTTAAAACACAT
This sequence comes from Bacteroidetes bacterium UBA4408, assembly GCA_002389785.1. Taxonomy (GTDB): domain Bacteria; phylum Bacteroidota; class Bacteroidia; order UBA4408; family UBA4408; genus UBA4408. The sequence goes on along the minus strand of DGQS01000161.1, from coordinate 6,218 downwards.
GCCATATCGTGTTAAAAGTTTGTGAAGAGTTTTTTTTAAATAAATTTGCAGTCTAACCATATTTTCACCCCAATAATGTTACTCTTTGCAACCTATTTCAGTATTCTTTTTGTGCTGCTTATAGTAAATAGTATTCCGGTTTTAGGAACTAAACGCACCAAACGATTTGCACGCATTCCTTCATTTTTCTTTTTCTTACTTTTTACCGGATTTTGGGTAGGTAGGGTGATTGGCTTTTTGTATTACGACATGAACAAACAACAAAGAGCACACGATACTTCTTATGACGTTAAAAATGTTCGCGGTAAAATTTATACGAAAGGTGAATTTAAAAAGGATTTTACAAGCGAGAACTACGTGCTTTCTGAACAAAAAAGTTTTTATAGCAATGTGAATTATGTGCTAAAAATGGCCTATGTACAGGCTCTTCTTATAGTTTTGTTTTCTTTGGTTGGAAGCAAAAAGTACGAGAAACGATTTTTATACTACCGTAGAAAAATCATTGTGTTCTCTATCTTGTTTGCCTTTTGTGTAGTATTGGATGCGTTTGTTTTTTAAATACTAACGACGGTTTTTTCTGATTGAAAAATACCTAGTTCAGCAGCTAGCACTTATCACCTTATTATTCTGGTTGATTATCAAACAAACTTCCTCTATCGGCTTTGGGTATTTTTCCTAAATGCTTGTAGGCAAGCTCAGTTGCTTCACGTCCACGGGGAGTGCGCATTAAATAACCTTCCTGAATTAAAAAGGGTTCATAAACTTCTTCTATGGTTTCAGCTTCTTCGCCTACTGCAGTTGCTATGGTTGTTATACCAACCGGACCTCCTTTAAATTTATCAACGATGGCCAACAAGATGCGTATGTCCATTTCGTCTAAGCCATTTTTGTCGACATTTAAAGCTGTTAGCGCTATTTTGGCAATGGGCATATCAATTTTTCCGCTACCTTTTATTTGAGCAAAATCGCGTGTTCGCCGCAACAAAGCATTCGCTATTCGTGGTGTCCCTCGGCTTCTGCGTGCAATTTCGTAAGCTGCATTTTCATCTATTTCAACTTTCAAAATTTCACACGATCGCTGTACAATACCGGTAAGTAATTTTGAATCGTAATATTCCAAGCGTGAGTTTATTCCAAATCTGGCACGCAATGGAGATGTTAATAATCCTGATCGGGTGGTGGCTCCTATTAAAGTGAATGGGTTAAGATTAATTTGTACACTGCGTGCATTGGGACCCGAATCAATCATAATGTCAATGCGGTAATCTTCCATTGCTGAATACAAATACTCTTCAACAACCGGACTAAGGCGATGTATTTCGTCAATAAACAATACATCATTCGTTTCAAGGTTGGTAAGCAATCCTGCTAAATCGCCCGGTTTATCGAGCACAGGACCGCTGGTGGTTTTAATGTTTACTCCCAAGTCGTTGGCTATAATATTTGCTAAAGTGGTTTTACCTAATCCGGGAGGGCCATGTAATAAAACATGATCGAGTGATTCGCTTCTTTGTTTAGCAGCTTCAACAAATACACGCAAGTTATCTACCACCTTGTGTTGACCCAAAAAATCATCGAACTGTGACGGGCGAAGTACTTTTTCAATGTCCTTTTCAGTATTTGAAAGTTGCTCGTTAGTAGGATCAAGATTGGGTGTCATAGTTTTACTGCTTGTGGTTGTAAAAGTAATAATAATTGTGGCGCCAAGTTTCGTAATCCCAAAACAAAGCAAACTCCTTCGCATTTTTTTTGCATCGAATTATGGTTTTGAGAAATGATGTATATTCGATTTTATTCTAATACATTTTACAATGAAAAGACTGCTCTGTGTTTGCTTGTTTTTTTCACTTAATAGTGGTGCTTTGTTCGCGCAAACAGAAGTAGCAGTCGACAGTATCAGTTTTGGCAGGGCAAGTTATTATCACGATAAATTTGTTGGCCGTAAAACTTCAAATGGTGAGGTTTTTTCGCAGCAAAAATTTACTGCTGCACATAAAACACTTCCCATGGGAACTTACGTTAAAGTTACAAATCTAAAGAACCGTGAAAGCGTAATAGTAGTAATCAACGATCGCTTACCTCCTCATTCAAAACGTACGATCGATTTAACAAAAGCGGCTGCGCGCGAATTAAAAATGTTAAAGAGTGGAGTCGTTAAAGTGAGTTTGGAAATTGTTGAAAAACCTTGATTGGCGTGTGTTTTCAATTACAATACATCCCATTCACTTAAGGTAAAATTCCAATTGGCAGCATTCATGACCTCGCTTTCGTTAGCAGAAACATTTTTACCCAATAAGTGAAGCGCCCGAGGATTCAGCCTTTCCGGTATTTTCACAAAACCACTTGTTTGAAAAAATTTAGAATTACTAGCGGATACAGAGGTGTAAAACAATCCTATTTTCTCGGTAAAATACTTTGCTGAATGCTTACGCAAATGAACAATCAGCTGTGCAAAAGCTTCTGTAGAAATACTGGCAAAATCAAGAATAACAGCAGCCCTACTTCCTAACAAATCTTCTACTGATACAACTAAAACTGCGACTGTTTTGTTATCTTTTACTGCTGTAAAAAAATAGGTTTTACCATGGGGCTTTTGCTCAAACCTCCAAGTTAAATAATTAAAATCGCGCGTTAGTTTGTTTTTAAAATTCCGGTTAAATTGCTCAAATACACCTACCATTTCAACATTCATTTTCTCTTCACAAAAAAAGCTATAACCTTTTTTTGATTTGGGTATCCGAAGTGCATAAAGTAGGTCAAAAAAACCACCAACTAGTTTGTGCAATCCAGCAAACGACATTTTTGATGCAAGAATTGTTGCAGTAGATACTGGCAAAACATAGGTGCAAAAGGTTTCAATTTTCCGATAGCCATTATATTTAATAAAAGTATGTATGCTTTTTTTATTAGGAAAGGTATAAATAAAAGACACGTCACTCTGCAGCAGCTGGGCAGTTGCATAATCGGCTAATTTGCGAAAAACACCTTTTCCCCGAGCTGCTTCACTTACGCCCACATCTTGAACCATGGCGAATTTTTTAGCTTCTCCGTTCAAGATGCCTTTATAAACCGGACAATGATAATATCCTAAAATTTGCTCTCCTTCTTTGCAAAGAAAAATATGGGCTTCGGCATGGGGCATAGCATAATATTTCCACCACCATTTAGAAAAGTCATATTTATCGGCATGCAATGAATCTCCATCGCGCAGCACTTTAGAAAGCAATGAAATTAATTGCTCGCGGTCTTTTTCTTCAACCCTGCAAAATGTCAATTCCAATGCTGTTGATGACATGTTTTTTTTCGTAATTTTTGATTACTTCCTTGAGTGTGCCAAACTTAAAATTATGCAACATCTTTTCGGTTGCCGGAAGAGTTTTATTTAGCCGTGTATAATGCGTAAACTGGGCCTTTCGCTCTAATTTTATTTTAGGATGGCTCGGATCATACTCCCAGGGATGAATATAGAACATGGTGTATTTTCCCTTTTTGATGCGCTTATTTAACCCATTCCCGGTAAACGAATATGGAAACAAGCGAAAGTATGCCCCTCCTATTGCCCATCGTTTTCTTAAATACGAAAATGTTGAGACCGGAAACTCTATAATGTTGGCTTCTCTAATTCTAAAAATTTCATCCGGACAAGTCGTAATACCATACCGCCATGTTTTAATTGGTGAAATAGAGCAATCAATTGTATAACCTTCTTCGGCCAAAATGGGTAGTGCCCATAAACTCTTATTGGTAATAGAAAAAAAAGGGGCTCTAAAAGCCGTAACTTCTTGTGAAGTGAGGTCCTCAATAATGTGCTTGGTGTCGCGAATCTCTTTGCGAAACTGCTGAGGTGAAAGGTTGTAAACTTTTTCGTGTGTATATCCGTGTGATGCAAGTTCATGGCCTGCTGCAGCAAGTCTTTTTATAAGTTCAGGATATTCCTTTGCCACCCAACCCAAGGTAAAAAATGTGCCTTTTACATTTTGTTTTTCTAATGCATCCAATAATGGGAATAGCCCCTTTTCGATGCGACGCTCATATTTATTCCACTGATTATACGGCAATTCAATACCTTGATACCAATCTTCAAAATCAACCGTAAACGCGTTTGTTATCATGTTGTTAATATACCACTAACCAAATTAGTAATGACACGAGTACCAGCACAACCGCTTTTGCAATTTCTTTATACAGCTTTTTTTGTTTCACTTTTTTGGCTTGATCCTCGTCTTCTCTGTAATCCCTTATTCCTACTAGAAGAAGTAATATTCCAAGAAACAGGGGAATAAAAACCAACATTGGAACATGAAACATTCTCAGTAAAAACAACACTATGCAAGTTTTCATACTATCTATGGCGCTTAAAGTTTAGCTCCCACAACACACGTTTTTTTATAGCTGTGAGTGTTACCATTTAAATCGAATACTTCCACTAAAATTAGATATATGCCTATACGTGCCTTATCGCGTTCATCCGTTATACCATCCCACGAATAAGTTCCTGCATTTCCCCATAATTCGTTCTTAACGAGCGCCCGTATGAGTCTTCCGCGATCATCAAAAATAGTGATGCTGCCGGTATACCCGGGAACATCCGATTTGAAAGTTATATTAACTACATCTTGAAAACCATCGTTGTCGGGTGAAAATACCTCTGGTTCAACACTTACCTCATTGTGATTGTTACTGGCATTTTCACTGTATTGTGAATTGAGATATGCCGGAGTGCCGAAGCCTACATTTTGTGAAGCAGAGTGCCAATTGCTGGCATCCTGTGTGCTGCGATTAAAATCGATACGTTCTAACGAAACCCCTTTGCTGCTTACCAGTAATGGAAACTGCCAAGTATTGTAATAATGTAAGTCATCAATTATTTTTTGCTGCGGGGTACTTAATACAACGGTTCCATCGGTAATATTGAATGAGGGTATGCTACCCATTTGCCAAAACCCTTGGGGGTTTGTACTTGCATACTGTGATTTCACCACTTCACTATTTTCAGATAGCAATAAGTACCTATTGGGCAATAATCCATATCCTTCTATTGCGATTGTTGAAAGACTTTTTAATTCATTGGTAAGGGTGTCTTTTGCCGACAAAATTAATTGTGATAAATCAATTACTTTGTTTGATCGGTTATATATTTCCACATAATCGGTGCCACCACTAATTGGGTCGTATAAAATTTCATTTATCACCACGTCGTTAAATTCGGGTTCTTCCGGAAGCCCAAACGAAGCACTGTTGAAGCTGCTGATTGAATTTCCGGCACAATCAGCAATAGCAGCGGATACTGTTACTGTATAAATTGTTTTTAGCCGCAACGTATCAGGCAACGCAATGTTAACCTCTGTTGAATCCTCATTAACGGTGAATTGAGTGCCGGGCTGTAATACTATTCCGTTGTCGAAAGTATAATTGCCAATTGTAACTAATGCTGTGCGATTTACAGGTTCATCAAAAAATAATTTTACACTGGTTATGGAGGTGGTCACTGCGAGCAACAAGGAAGGTGCTTGTGTATCGTTAAAGATTCCGGCAACCGAATTCGCTTGTGCAGGGGTGCCGCCGGAGGCATTTGTAGAAGCAATCCAATTGAGTTTATTGTTGCAAGTAAAGCTTTTGTCAATCAATTCAAGGCTCCATCCTCCTTCCTTTTTTGTTGAGTTGCGGTACCAGCTGTCTGAGTAATTTACATCATCAACAAGGCTTCCTGACTGATTTCTAAGAAAAAGGTGATCTCCGGTATTGTTCAAGGAAGGGAATGAACTTATACCCAATACTTGTAAATTGGCAGGGAAAAGAGCTTTCGATGCAATCGCACAAATTACCAACTCTGAGTCAGGAAATAATATAAAGTTGGGAATGTTGGCGGTGGTGTTGGCAACATCGTCGCGGATACTCCAATCACCAAGGTTTATCGGCGTGTTACTTCTATTATACAATTCAATGTACTCGGTATTGGGCAATCCGGATGTTGCTGTTGGGCTTGAATAAATTTCGTTAATTACAACTTCCTTTCGTTTTGCAACAACAGGCGTGTAATACACAAAAACAGCGGTATTGGGATTTAATAAATTACCTGAACAATCGCCTAAATTTGAGGTGGTAACGGTATAGCTTTGTTGAGATTGCAAGTTGTTTGACAGTTGCAGAGTTACGCATAAATAATCTGCACTTGGAAGCACTGCAATTGGATTTCCTATTGACCCACTTATAACGTA
>DGQS01000044.1 GCA_002389785.1 Bacteroidetes bacterium UBA4408 | reverse complement strand
GATAGCCTCCAGATCCTTTCTATGGATCTGTTAACATGCCTATTCATCTAACATCAACCTATGCATAATACGATGCAGCTGATCCTTACTTCATCTTTGACTATTCAAGATGTGGAAATCCTACTTGAGAAGCTCTTGAGAGATGTGTAGCCTCATTGGATAATTAACGTGATGCCAAAATTGAACACGAAAAAAATTTTCCAACAAACCATTAATACTTGTTTCACATATCGCATGGCACCAAAAGTACATTAAATACTATAATGTTAAAAGCCCCCGTCTCCGGAGGCTTTTACACAATTAAAATACAGCTGATTATTTTAGGTCGAAGCTTGTGCTGCCAATAGAAGCGGCATCCACAAAAATTTCAACATTGTATTTTCCAGCTTTAAAATCAGTTTTCTTGTCAAAAAACATACTTACTTCAACACCCTTTCCGGTGTAGTCAACATTTTTTTTGCTGCTAAAAAGTTGTTTTTCTCCACCAATGGTAAACATATTGGAATCATCGGTACCATTTGATAGTACTTGTCCATCCGGACCTGTAACTTTCATGTAAACAGTTTTTTCTTCGGCTTTAGCCAAGCGGTTTTCTGCCAATGTAAATACTGCTCTTAATCGATCAGCACGTGAAGCCTTTGTGGTAGAAACCTCTTTGCTTCCAATCATTTTTCCACGCATCGCATCTGCGAACAAATTCGCTGCAACCAAACGAGAACCCAAAGCAACCTTTTCATTTAAGCCTTGTTTATCAGCTTCTAATTGAGCTGATTTACCTCTTTCTGTGCTAAGATCAGCTTTAACAGTAGTATTTTCTTCGGTAAGTACTTTGTTGGCTAATTGCAAAGAGTCGATATCCTTTAAATAGCCTTTTATAAGACCACGAATAGTTTCCAATTCTTTTTTCAAACGGGCTACCACCGAACGGTTTCCTTTTTCTTTTTCAAGTTGAGCTGCAATGTCTTCGAGCTCTTCTTTTTTAGCATCCAATTCTGATTGAAGTTGCTTATTATCGGTTTGTAAACCATCGTAAGCTTTTTGAACTTCGGCGAGTTCCGATTTAGTGGCTGCGTATTCAGTGTCCACTTTCTCTTTTTCGGCAGTTACCATTTCTGTTGCATTTTTTTGGTTATACAACTGATATCCCAAAAATAGTACAAGGAGGAATAAAACTCCGGATAAAATCATTAATAGTTTATTACCGGATTTTTTTTCGTTGTTTGTTTCCATTAGTTTATTTTTAAGTTTTTAAAATTGAGATTGTGTTTCTCGAGCAAAAGTAATTGAATTTTATAAATAATATGAACCTGTTGGTAATTTTTGGTTGAACGGGAAAAAACTAAATATGAGTTGGATAAGTGATTTTATTTCCTTGGTCTATCCAAGTGTTTGTATGGCTTGTGGAGAAGGACTATACAAAAATGAAGAGTGTATTTGTAATCAGTGCATTTATTCATTGCCCAAAACAAATTTTCACACCTTTGAAGATAATGCCTTGAATAAACTTTTTTGGGGTCGCGTAAATGTGCAACATGCTGCAGCTTTTTACGATTTTAAAAAAGAAGGAAAGGTCCAAAATTTATTGCATCAGTTAAAATATAAAGGACAACAGCAGGTGGGTGTAAAAGTTGGAAATTTGTATGGAAACGAATTACTTAACAATGAAAAATTTGCTAGTGTAGATGTTATCATCCCTGTTCCTTTGCATCCCGACAAGCAAAAAAAACGAGGGTATAATCAAAGTGAGTGTTTTGCTAAAGGTTTGTCGCAATCCATGCAATTACCTTACGATAGCGAAACCTTGATTCGCAGTTTTGCGAGTGAAACACAAACCAAAAAATCCAAATACCTGCGTTGGGAAAATGTAAAAACGATATTTAAAATTACCGATGCCGAAAAAATAAAAGGGAAACATATTTTGTTGGTAGATGATGTAATTACAACCGGCGCAACCATTGAATCGTGCGCTCAGCATTTGCTTAGTGTTGCTGAAACCAAGGTGAGTATTGCCGCAATAGCGTTTACAACATTATAAAACCAATTTTATTTGGGATATAATTTTAAATACTCTTCGTATTGCTCCTTCGTTAAATCTTGATTCCCTTTACCATCGCCAAAATTAATGTATCCAAACGGACGATTCTTATTTACGCCAGAGTTTGAATAGGTTCCCATAATTGGTTTAAACGCGCTGTTCGTTTTGGTGGGCTCTGCAGCTGCTTGCGATTTGCGCTTAGCTTCATAATCAGCAACAGCTTTAGCTGCGGCGGCTTCGCGTTCTTTTCGTTCTTCCAATGCACGCGCATCAGCATCGGCTTTAACTTTGGCCAGTGCATCTATTTCCGCTTTACGTTTGGCTTCTGCTTCATCTTTTAAGCGTTCTATTTCATCGGCTTTAGCCTTTTTATCCGCGAGGGCTTTTGCTTCGGCATCTGCTTTGGCTTTGGCAAGAGCTTCTCTTTCGGCTGCGGCTTTGGCATCGGCATCGGCTTTAGCCTGAGCAGCTGCATCCATTTCGGCTTTTTTCTTCGCATCAGCTTCTGCTCTCAGGCGAGCTGCTTCATCCTCTT
>DGQS01000149.1 GCA_002389785.1 Bacteroidetes bacterium UBA4408 | reverse complement strand
GAACCATAAATAGTGTACATGTCATTGGTTAATGGATCTATTATAATATCCACCATGTCTTGCGCCCAACCGGTTCCACCTGAATAGGGAATCCCGGTAACATTATTGGAACTTATTACCGTTGAAGGGGGCGAACAAATACCCATGTTAATATTGGAGTTTGTACCTCCTCCAGCAATAAGTAATTGAGCAGAGCCTAAATTGCAATTCCAATACATTTTCCAATTTTCAAGAAAACTTGGATTGGCAGTTGTAATATAGTTATCATACAAACCGGTTGTACTTATTCTAATAATTCGAAATCCACCACTGGGTGCAAATCCTTGACCTAAATAAATATTTCCAGAAGTTTTATCAACCACCCAACCACCGTAGTAAGTACCAAAACTCCAAGTTGGAAGTGTCATCGACCCATTAAATGTCCATTGCAATGTTCCACTAGCATCAAATTTGGCGAGTTTGTAAACGGTTCCATCTCCTCCACCTGTAACGTATGCATTCCCTGCATAATCAAAATCAATATCCTTAGCTTTCCCTGTATTTGCACCCGTTAAATTGGCTGTTGAAGTAATAAATGGATCAATGACAACAGGTTTGGTACTATCGTATCCCTTGGGAAATTTAAAGCTTACCGTATTATGCTGTATAGCATAAGCGATTTCAATTTTCTCTTGATTTGAATTTGAGTCATCAAAGTTGCTCGAATAATAAGCTAGTGGAGCACTTGCGCTAATTTTATCAATTTCAGAATTTACTATTAATCGTCCGGCGAGGTTAATTTTAATTTTAGTTAAATCTCCTGAGTAACTCATTCTTATAACACTCAAGTCTGCTCCGGGTTTCGCAAAAACTCTGTATTCAAATCCGTTAACTTGGGTTTTATTAATTCGAATTTCTACATCTATACCATCATATAAATTAAGATAGCGTACAGCTTTATATCCATTTGCTCTGTTTGCTAAAAATCCATACGTGTGATACCCTTGCTCGAGCTCCTGCGCTTGAATTTGAACCTGTTCATTGGCTCCCACCCATTGCATAACAATCGTTTTATCAACTGATTTTGAATGTTCAAGCTCGTCTTCTTTACTTACTTCCTTGCCACTTCTTTTTAAAGCTCGCTCAGCTTCTTCCCGTTCTTCCTCGCTTGGTCCAACTACTTTTCTTTGTAAAAAAATGATCCCCTTTTTAGTAAACAAAACCGGCATGTCAAAACCTTCAAAACCGTATTCAACAGCACCCAAATGCGGAGCATAAAGGGATCCATCGCCATACTGTCCAATATTTTCAATGATTTGAGAAGAAGATTGAAAAACATCCTTCTCAGTAGATGTATAATTTATAGTAGCTAATCCGGTAACTGTATCCTTTGCAAAAGCGGATTTAGCATAAATCACCGAAGTAAAAAATACACTGCTAACAATAATTAAATACGCCCTTAAAACCTGGAATCTTTTTATTTTATTGAGCTGTACCCTATTTATTTTCAGGGGAACCATGGTAGGTTATTCTTTTTTACAAAAGTAGATTTGAATAAACTTTCCTTTTATGACAATTGTCACATAAAACTCAATTCATTACTGAATACATCTTTTTTAATTCTGAGTGGTAAAATTTAATATGTGAGCTATTTTTCTCTTATTTGTATTTTGTGTGATAGTTAAATGAAAATTGTAATTCTTAGCCAATATTTTCCACCCGAAGTTGGAGCTCCGCAAAACCGTTTGTTTGAATTGGCTGTTCGCCTTCAAAAAATGGGTGCCGAAATTACGGTGCTTACTGCAATGCCCAATTATCCACAAATGCAAGTATTGCCTGGCTATAAATCAAAAATATACGTGCACGAAAAAATTGAAAATCTTGACCTACTTCGAGCATGGATTTTTGTAACTAAAAGCAAGTCAATTCCACTGCGTTTACTCAATTATTTTTCGTTTGTTTTTAGCTCTTTTTGGATAGGATTATTTAAACTTAAGAAACACGATATTTTACTTTGTGAAAGTCCTCCCCTTTTTTTAGGAATTACAGCTTATTTATTGAGCAAATTAAAAAGGTCTAAAATGCTATTCAATGTTTCAGACTTATGGCCCGAAAGTGCTGAAAAATTAGGACTGGTAACAAACCGTACTTTTTTGAAATTAGCGACACTACTGGAAGAATTTCTTTACCGTAAATCATTCCTTATAAGTGGCCAAACTCAAGGTATCGTTAAAAATATCCAACAACGCTTTCCATCAAAAACTATTACCTGGCTTCCCAATGGAGTTGATTTGACTCTTTATAATTTTGAAAATAGTACAAGCAGTTGGAGAGCACAAAACCAATTTCTAGAAAGTGATTTCATTCTGCTTTATGCAGGAATTATTGGTCATGCACAAGGTTTAGAAGTGATACTAAAAGCAGCAAAGTTGCTCCAATCCAATAAACAGTTAAAATTTATTTTGCTTGGTAGTGGCCCTGAAAAGGAAAAACTACAAGGCATGGCAAATGAATTAAAACTAAGCAATGTGTTTTTTTATCCTGCAATAGTAAAATCTGAAATGCCTGCTGTTGTTTCGGCAATTGATATTTCAATCATACCATTAAAAAAGTTGGATTTATTTAAAGGTGCAATTCCTTCAAAAATTTTCGAAAACCTTGCAATGAAAAAGCCCATTTTATTAGGTGTTGAAGGAGAGGCTAAAGAATTATTTATTGAAGAAGGAAAATGTGGCTGGGCTTTTGAACCCGAAAATGAAAACGACCTTGCTCAAAAAATTACGCATTGTTTTGAAAATAAAAACCAGCTACTTGACTTGGGCAATAATGGATATATTTACGTTAAAGAAAAATTTACCCGAGATAAAATAGCAACAAATTTTTGGGCGTTTTTAAACAAAAACCTTCATGCTAAACCAACTGTTACACGCTAAAGTACAGCTTTATCTCTGTTGCGCTTTTGCATTTTTTCTTTCGTTCAAATTTGCACTTCCAATTTTCGTTGTTCTATTGGTATTGAACAGCATACTCGAAGGAAATTTTAATGCCAGGTATGCTAATATTCCAAACAAAAAAATGGTATGCTTGCATTGTTCACTGTACCTGCTGTATTTAGTTGGTATGCTTTACTCCGAAAATAAAAGCTATGGTTGGGCCGATTTACAAACCAAACTGAGCATGCTGCTTTTCCCTTTGCTTTTAAACTTTTCCAGATTCGAGCACCAGGAAACTAAAAAAATTCAACAATTCTTTTTAGCGGGTGTGGTAATCGCCTCAGTTAGTTTGTTAGGAAGAGCCACCTTCATTTATTTTTATGAGCATTTAAATTATTTCTACTATGTTGATTTTTCTGTTTTCTTGCATCCTTCCTATTTTGGAATGATGATCAATATCGCTTTACTTTTCATTTTGCTGGATGCTTCTAACTTGGGAATCAGTTCAAACTTTGTTCGCATCAGCCTACTATTGTTTTGTTCACTCATCATTCTACTCCTATCTTCTAAACTTGCATTAATCAGCTGCTTATTGATTTTTATTGGAGTAGGAATCTACCGTATGCTGCAGTCGAAAAACTACCTTCTCGGTATGGTATTTTTACTCCTATTTATAGCAGCTTCTGCAGCAATTATTCGTACAGTTCCCGAATTAAATCAACGTATACAAAATGCAAGGGTAGTTCTGAATGCCAACAGCATCGATAAAACAGATGCAGAAAGTAATGCAGTCCGAATTTTAGTTTGGCATGCTGCAACAGCGGCTTTCCTTGAAAACGGGATGATTGGAACCGGTACAGGCGATGTGAAAGATGAACTTTTTAAACACTATAAACAGAATGGATATACCGGAGCTTTAGAACATCGATTAAATGCACACAATCAATTTTTACAAACAGGTGTAGCTTTAGGATATATAGGTTTTGTAATATTTTTACTAGGTATACTTGTACCGGTTAGTGTCGCCTGGAAAAACAAAAATTTTCTTTATGTTTCTTTTGCATTGCTGGTTGTGTTGAACTTTCTTACCGAATCGATGCTTGAATCAGAAGCCGGCGTTTTTATTTTTGCCTTCTTTAATTCACTTTTGTTTTTTAGGAAAATATAATATTTACAAGTTGAAAATCTATTTTCGCACAAGCTTTTTATCCATAAAAATCCTCGTAAATTTGTTGCCTAATTAAGCT
>DGQS01000163.1 GCA_002389785.1 Bacteroidetes bacterium UBA4408 | reverse complement strand
ATATTAAAATTTCCGCAATTAAGAATTTGCAACACCGAATTGAAGTTAGAAATTGAATCAATACCATAATTGTTTTGACAATACAAAAACCTTAATGAATCAGGCATGACAGGTAAAGAAGTAAGTTGATTGTACGAACAATCCAATTTAACCAAAGTGTTGGGTAATGCAGGTAATTGTGTTAAAGCTGTTTCACTTACAACAAGCCGGTTCACCGTTTGTGGTAATTGAGGTAAGGCACTTAAATTACTTTGAGAACAAACCAATTCAGTAAGAGTTGGAGGTAAAGCAGGTATTGTTGTCAAAGCATTTCCATATAAAACAATCGATTTAAGCAAAGGTGGAAATGAAGGAATGCTTGATAAATTTTGACATAGCCAAATATCTAAAGATGTTAGACCTGTCATGTATTGTAACCCATCCAAATTTTGCAATGAAGAATTTGAAGAAATGTACAAAATACTATCCAGTATCAGGTTGGGACAATTCGTAATTAAAGAATCTTGTGCCGTAAAACAGGTGGGGTAATTTGTTTTTAAAATAGTTCTGAAAGCCGCGTCAGGTCCCCAAAAATTTTGTGCACGAACAGGATGATCATAAACTAGTGCAACAAAAATGAAGAGAAGAATTAGGCGGCTTTTCATGTTTATGATAGTCAGTTTTATTTAATTCTATCAATAGCCTCTGCTAATTTTCTATCCTTGTCGGTAATTGTATTTCCGGCATCGTGTGTACTTAAACGAATGTTAACTTGATTATACACATTGGTCCAATTGGGATGATGGTTCATTTTTTCGGCAAGAAATGCAACACGAGTCATAAATGAAAATGCCTCTCTAAAGTCTTTAAATTGAAACGATTTTGAAAGTGCATTATTCTCTTCTTTCCACATAGGTTTAATATTTAAAATAGTTTCGAATCTAAATCCGGTGGTACTAACGATTCGTTTTATTGTTGATTCTCAATTACCGCAAGAGTAAGGCGACTAATGCCAATTAATTTACCTTCTTCGTTATGAATTTCTATACTCCAAACCTGCGTCTTTTTTCCAAGATGAAAAGGAAATGCAATGCCATACACATATCCCGAACTTACCGGTCGCAAGTGATTGGCATTAATATCCAAACCAACACAAGTAAAATTATTCATGTCAATAACTAAATTACCTCCAATGCTTCCGAGCGTTTCAGCAAGCGCTGCCGTTGCTCCTCCATGCAATACACCGGTGGGTTGTTTGGTTCGATGATCAACCGGCATACGCCCCTTTATATAATTATCGCCAAGCTCGAGCAACTCAATTCCAAGATGCTCAACCATGTTGTTTTTTCCCAAGTCTTGTATTGATTCAATGGTATATTCTCTAAACCAAATAGCCATGTTGTTCTTTTTAAAAGTAAATGTATTAAATTGAGCGCTATATTTAGCAGCAGCAGATGAAATTAAAAAAATTAATTTTGTAATCGATGGTCAAGAAACTCTTTATAGCTTTATTTCTACCTTTACTATTGGTGCTTCTAGCAACTAAAACCGATACTTCTAATACGCAAATTCGAACAAAAGAACAGCTTGGAAAAAAACTTTTTTTCGACCCGATTTTGTCTTCCGATCAATCCATCAGTTGCGCTTCTTGCCACAATCCTAAATTTGCATTTGCCGATACTGTTGCTTTTAGCAAAGGTGTTGGCAACAACATTACAACTCGCAATGTTCCTACCGTAATGAATGTGTTGTATCGCGAAGTGTACTTTTGGGATGGCCGTGCTAAAACACTGGAAGAACAGGCGATATTTCCAATAGAAAATCCGGTTGAAATGAATTTAAAAATTGAAGATGCCGTTGCACGATTAAATGCTTCCACTGAATATGTGCAACTATTTAAAAAAATTCTTCATTCAAAACCCTCTAAAAATAACCTTGCAGAAGTGCTTGCTGCCTACGAAAAAACATTGGAAACTTCTGCAACTCCTTTTGATAAATTTGCCAAAGGCGATTCAGCCGCAATCAGCGAATCGGCAAAAAGAGGTCAATTGGTTTTTAATTTTCAAGGGCATTGCTTTGATTGCCATTTTGGTCCGGATTTTACCGGCGATGAGTTTAAAAATATTGGCCTGTATAACGAAAAAGAATTAGTGGATGCCGGTCGTTACAACCATACCAAGCTTGAAAGTGATAAGGGTAAATTTAAAGTTCCCGGCTTGCGTAATGTTGCGCTTACTGCTCCTTACATGCACAATGGAATGTTTCGTACATTACGTGAAGTAATTGACTATTATTCAACGCCATCAAAATTTGTCCAAAATGCCATTAATGTCGATTCAATTACAGCCAATGGTTTTAATTTGACTGAACAGGAAAAGCAAGACCTGGAAGCGTTTTTATTAGCGCTTACCGACAGTAGTTTTACCAAATAAATAGTAGCATACATACAGCAATGATTACACAACGACAAGTTTTTTTGCAGCACATGGCGCAAACTACTTCTTTTCCGCTTTCGCTCGAAATTGAAAGAGCCGATGGAATGTATTTGTATGATACAAGCGGAAAAAAATACATGGATTTAATTTCCGGAATCTCGGTAAGTAATGTAGGACATCGACATCCTAAGGTAGTGAATGCTATACAGCTTCAGCTAGAAAAATATTTACATTTAATGGTGTATGGTGAGTACATTCAATCTCCTCAAGTGCAGTTAGCACAGTGGCTGAGTAAACATTTACCCGAAGCTTTAAACTGTAGTTATTTTGTTAATTCAGGAAGCGAAGCTATTGAAGGTGCTTTAAAATTGGCTAAACGACTTACCGGAAAAACTGAAATTATTTCGTTTAAGAATGCTTACCATGGCAGTACCATGGGAGCTTTGAGTGTGGGAGGAAATGAAAATTTTAAAAATGCATTTCGTCCTCTATTACCTGATATACGTATTTTAGAATTTAATAATGCGGAACAGTTTAAGTCACTTTCAGTAAAAAATACTGCTTGCATACTTGTTGAGCCTATTCAAGGCGAATCGGGAATTATACCTGCTACGAAAGAATTTTTAAGTGTGTTGCGAAGTGTATGCGATGAAAACAATTGCTTGCTAATTTTTGATGAAATACAATCGGGTGCCGGCCGAACCGGAAAACTCTTTGCCTTTGAACATTACCAAATTGTTCCCGATATACTTTGCATTGCAAAAGGAATGGGCGGTGGAATGCCAATTGGTGCTTTTATAAGTTCTCATCAAAATATGCACGCACTTACAAATAATCCTATGTTGGGGCATATTACCACTTTTGGAGGACATCCGGTGAGTTGTGCTGCGAGTAAGGCGGCTTTTGAAGTATTGGAGCAAGAGGCGTTAATTTCAATAATTCCTGCTAAAGAAAAACTCTTTCGCACTCTCCTGGTCCATCCTGCCATTAAAGAAATAAGGGGAAAAGGATTGATGCTGGCACTGCAGTTTGATTCGTTTGAACGCAACAAAAAAATTATTGACAGCTGCATTGAAAACGGAGTAATAACCGATTGGTTTTTGTTTTGCGATAATGCGATGCGCATCGCACCTCCCCTGTTGATAAGCGAACAGGAAATTCACGAAGCCTGTGCAATTATTTTGCAGGCGATCAAGCAACACTGTTAATTGATTTGAATTTTAAACGAGACACTCGAATCTTTTTTATTGTATTTTTTGCATGATGTTTTTTGCTGTACCTGTTTTGCAATACACGAAGCTTTAAATCTAAAGCTTCAACTAACTATTAAAGCCTAATCTTCCTCAATTAACCCCGATAGGGCTATGCGTTTTTTTAAGTATATTCGATTCGGGTAATGGATGTTAGCACCTAAAAAACAAAAAGCTTAA
>DGQS01000152.1 GCA_002389785.1 Bacteroidetes bacterium UBA4408 | reverse complement strand
CGATGTGATTATAGCCATTTCGCAAAGTGGTGAAACTGCCGATACCCTAGCTGCTATTGAACTCGCTAAATCAAAAGGGGCAACAATTTTGGGAATTTGCAATGTTGCAGGTTCTTCTATTGCAAGAGCATCACATGCAGGTTCATACACACATGCCGGACCTGAAATTGGAGTTGCGTCAACGAAAGCTTTTACCGCACAAGTTACTGTTCTTACACTAATGGCCTTGAATATTGCGCAACGCAAGGGAACAATTACCAGTTCAAGATTCAACCAATTAGTTACTGAATTAGTAAGCGTTCCTGAAAAAGTTGAAAAAGTATTAAAAAACAATGCTAAAATTTTAGAGCTTGCTGCTAAAATAAAAGATGCAAGCAATGCTTTGTATTTAGGAAGAGGCAATAGTTTTCCGGTTGCATTAGAAGGTGCGTTGAAATTAAAAGAGATATCGTATATACATGCTGAAGGATATCCTGCAGCTGAAATGAAGCACGGTCCAATTGCCTTAATTGATGAAGAAATGCCGGTAATTGTAATTGCTACTAAAGGTGCTTCGTACGAAAAAGTGGTAAGCAATATACAAGAAGTTAAAGCTCGAAAAGGGAAAATAATTGCAGTCGTAACTGAAGGAGATGAACAAGTTAAAGGTATGGCTGATTATGTGATTGAAGTTCCAGAAACGGATGATGTATTAGTACCTTTAATTTCAGTAATTCCGTTACAATTATTATCTTATCATATTGCAGTAATGCGCGGGTGTAATGTGGATCAACCTCGCAATTTAGCGAAGTCGGTAACTGTTGAATAAACCCCTTTTAATTATAAAAAAAACCACAGAGTTTATCTTCTGTGGTTTTTTTGCGTTTATCGAATTAGCTAAAGAATTGTCCAAGTTTCGAAAGTGGTTTCATCAATAAGGTATAAAACTTAGGTTTAATTCCATTTATATCCCAGGCCAATTTATCTTCCCTATTAGCTTTTATGCGGTTCATTAAACTTATATTGCTCTTACCTCCTACCCTCATTTTTACGAGCACTTTGGGTAAATATGCTGCCTTTATTTGATGCAGATGGAGCATGCGCAACATCAACTCATAATCGGCTGCCGACTTTAATTTCAAATTAAAAAGCCCGTATTTTTTATAACAATCATTCTTAATAAAAAAAGTGGGATGCGGTGGCATCCATCCTTTAAAAAATAGGCCATGTTCATACTTTCCAGAAACCCAGTTTCGCTTTACGATGTTGGTATCCTGCCGGTCAACATATTGCAAATCTCCATAAACACAATCAGCATTTTGTCGCCGGAGTTCATTAACCACCTCTTCTATCACAGTACTGTTCACGTAAAAGTCGTCGGAATTCAATACTCCAACAAGTTCACCACTGGCTAATAAAATTCCTTTGTTGATAGCATCGTAAATTCCATTATCAGGCTCCGAAATAACTTTCGACAATCTTGACTTGTAACGACCAATAATTTCAAGTGTTGCGTCGGTCGATTGTCCGTCGACGATTATATATTCGATATTCGTATAGCTTTGAGATAGTACTGAAATTAAGGTATTTTCAATAGTTTCAGCACTGTTATAACAAACTGTAACAATAGATACTTTCACGATAAAAACTTAATAGCCTTTTAGGAAAATTATATTATCGTTGTAACCCGATAAAATGGTATCTACCTTTTTTAATGAAAAAGGATAGGGTTTGGGTAAATAGGCCGTAAAGCCTAGCGTTTTAGTTACATAATCCAACAATTCGTTTGGAGAATAACCTGCTTTTTTACAATGCTCTTCAATAATTTCCATCACCAAAATTAATTTAGGCATTCGGTTGATGGTTTTTGTAGCACCTTTTAAAAAACTCAATTCCCCTCCTTCGATATCTACTTTTATTACGTCGATGTTTTGAATGTTATTTTCAATGCAGTATTCATCAAAAGGACGCAATTCAATTGTTTCTGAAAAATCGGAATTTGTTTTATAAACACTCGATGTACCAAGGTTTGATTTACTAAAACGTATCGTTAATGTTTCACTCTTATCCGATAAACCAAATGGATTTGCTTTAATATTTGGCAAGTTATTTAGTGCCAAATTATTTTGAAAAAGCTTAAAAATATAGGGATTGGGTTCAAAAGAATGCACCTGACCTTGTGATAAAAATTTTGCCATGGTGATGGAATAAAATCCAATATTGGTTCCAACATCAATAAACGTATAATTGGGTTTACACAATTTTAGCAAGTGACGTATGGTATTTTTTTCATAGATATCGTATAAATAAATCTGACGCATTTGATATTCGTCCAAGTCTAAACTCCAAGTGATATTGTGGGTTGAGGTATACTCAACTATTTTATGCGGTAAATTAACTTTGCCTGCGAGCCAGTGCTTGCCATACTCAATAGGAAATTTTCGCAGATAGGTCAACAATAAATTATTCATTAGTATCAGAGAAGTATTTTAAGATGGATTTATGATTGATGTTTAAAAACAGTAAAAATAGCAATTATGAAAGCGCAAGGTTGTAAATTTCTTCCATACGTTTTGTATAGCTAGTTAAATCGTGTTCATTTTTAATACGAAGCATAGCCTTTTCGCCCTTTTCGCGAATCTGAGTCGGGTTTTTTAGCGCATCCAGTACATACATATAAAGCTTTTCCTGAACGATGCTTGAGAAAGTGTTTTTTTGCTCCGCACCTCTTGGAATCGATCTTCCATCTTCATACAAGGGAACATCTATCATCCAACCAACTGAATTGTTATTATTTTCAGGCAATGCTGCTCCATTGGTAGAAATTACAGGACAACCAAAAGCTTGGCATTCCAACACATAAAATGCATAAGTATCGTCGTATGTAGGTAATAAACCTATATCGGTTGAGCGAAGCAGTTGAAGTACCTTGTCATTTGGTAAACTTGTATAATGCTTAATTTGTTTATGTTTGGCAATAACACCCAATACATAGTCCTTGTCTTCTTTAGTTGATTTAGAAGCATAATCACCATAATTCAAAGAAGAAATTATGTTTAAACATACAGGCTGTTTTTCTGTAAGCAAACGGTCAAAAACGCGAATAATTTCTAACCCACCTTTTCTAAAAAAGTCAGCTCCGGTGATGGTAAAAGTTAAAAAATCGGGATGAGTTGTTTTCTCTTCAAAAGAGTTTATCATGAGTTTTTGAGGGGCATGCAATACTTCTACTTTGCTCATAATCTCTTCTTCATACTTTCCGTACTCCTGAAGATAACGAATTTGTGAACGCTTGGCATAGTTGCTTAAGGCAAGCAACTTTTTACAACTTGGATGAGCCGCACGCTGCAATGCATAATTGATGTAACGATTCTCCTCTTTGTAAACACCCGGATGATGTGCATCTCTTGGAATATATCGTTCAAAAGTGCAGATCCAAGGCTGATTACCCATGTTTACAGCATTTAAAAAGTGAAGTAAGTCATACTTGTTTAATCCTGCATCGTAAAATAAATTGGTTAAAAAACGATGAGGTTTCTTTTTCAATTTCCAATACAGGTGCGCAGGAACACGCATAAAATCTTTTAATTTAACTACTTCATAATTTTCAAATGGCAAAGTAGCAAACAAACGAATTTGGCTATAAGTAATGCTGTGTGTTCCTACAATACGCTTTGCTGAATTGTTGCTCATCTTTATTCCTTAAACCTGATTCATGTTGCGTGTTCTTACCTTTTGTGCAGGATTTCCTTGATAAATTGTGTAGGCATCAAGATGGTGAGTTGCCACTGAACCCACTGTTAATATAGCATGACTGTGGCAAGTAACACCTGGACAAACCGTTGCCATTGCTCCAATCCATGCTCCTTCTTTGAGAACGATTTCACCAATTTCTAAATCAAACGTTGCTTTTTTATAATTATGATTACCGCATAAAAGCAGGGCTCCTTGCGATATGCACACATTGCTTTCAATGGTTACCTGAGCTAGATTATCAATCCAAACTCGTTCTCCTATCCATACATCATCGGCAATTGAAAGTAACCAGGGATATTTAATATTCACCGATGGTTTTACAATTACCCCCTTACCCACTTTAGCTCCGAATATTCTTAAAAAAAATACTTTCAAACCATTAAAGGCAAAAACTGGATTCATAAAAATAATTGCATTTATGAAATACCAAAGCAAGCGTTTAACAATACCGGCACCGGGTGAATAAAAACTATTATTGAATTTTGACAAATCGGTTTTATTCATGTTCCTGCTTATAATCGAACAAAGTTAAATTTTGTTTTAGAATTTGAGGATTACTTGTATGCTGTATTCCAAAATCAAATGCCGATTTAGACCATGCAGTATATTGTTCTTGATTCAATGCAGCTATATTTTCAATTGCATCAACAAATGCAGCTTCATTGTGTAAAGAATTTGCATATCCAATATTTAGTGACTCTAAATTCTTCCAAGGAGTTTTATCACTAATAATTACGGGACATCCGGCAGTAAATGATTCTAAAATAATATGACCAAAATTTTCACCTTGAGTTGGTAAAAACAAACAATGATACTGTTGAAGCGTTTCGTTTACTTTATCACTTTCTATACTTTGCTTGTAATTTACTGTAATGTTTGACGGCAAATTAGCAATGTGTTGGCTACATGTATCAAAGTATGCTTTATCGTAAATGGGTCCGTAAAAGTCAAAAATTACCTTGGACTTTACTCGCTGAAGTATTGAAATTGCATAAAGCAAGTTTTTTTCTGGTGCGATGCGTGCAATATTTACTAAACGAACTGTTCCTACCTCTTTTGTTCTTGCCGGAAGTGCAGTTGCTTTTATTTTCTTTGAAAAATTTTCGGCCAACACAATGTTTGTTTCCTTACCCAATGCTAAAGAGATCGCAACCTGCTCTTCAATAGTACTAGCTTGAAAAGTAACACCGGCAAAAAAACCAAATCTTTTGGCCAACCAAAGAAATATTTTTTTCTTATTTGCTTTAATATTTATTGCGCTTTGAGCCAACATTCCTCGTGAAGCAACAAGCAGTTTTATAGCTTTTCTTTTTTTAAGGTAATACAAAGGAAGCAAGGAAAAGTAAAACGAATAAACGCCATTAATATAGGCGATTTCACATTGTGTTTCTTTGCACGATTTATTGATGGTAGCGGCTGATAAACAATCTTGTGAAATATAATATACTTGCTCTCCGTTGTTCAACTTATTCCAAGTATTGCTTACTATAGAAGTATAAGGCAAGTTTTCGCAATAATCTGTATCGCGAGTAACAATATAAAATTCAAAATAAGGACTTAAGTGCTCCACCAAATTTGCACAGGATTGTATTGGTCCGCCTGCTTTATATCCCGGTTTATACCAGTCGATGAACACTAAAATTCTTTTTCGATTGCTCATTCGCTTGAAATGTTATTTTCGATTAACCAATTTTCAAGTACAATTAAATACCATAACCTACTCCAAGGTACTAATGGACTATCTGATAAAAATGCATTCCATAGTGTTTTAATTTCAGCCTCAACTATAAATGAACGTTTGCTTAATGAGCTTATTTTTTGCTCACAAAATTCTCGCATTTCATGTTTCATCCAATGTTTCCAAGGTAAGGTAAATCCCATTTTTGGGCGATTAATAATTTCAGGAGGTAATAAATTACCTAAAGCATCAATCAATAATTTTTTTGGACTTGTTGGATTTTTGTAGGCATCGGGTAATGACAGTACAAATTCAACTAGCGTATAATCTAAAAAAGGAACTCTTACTTCAAGCGCGCTTGCCATGCTCATTTGGTCGGTATCGCGTAAAAGCACATTCTGCATGTAACTAGCTATTTCAGCGATGGAAACTTTAGTTAAAGTTTCGAATTTATTAAGCTCGTGTTCATGAATGATTCGAGCTACAGAATTAGGTGCTAGTTGTGCAAAACCTGTCAATTTTTTCAGTTGTGCATCAGCAATAATTTGTCGCGATAAGGGATAAGTATTTTCGAAATTTAAATTATTCAACGAGAGCAATTCTGCTATTTTTTCGGATGGAATTCCCGGGCGAATAAATTTGAAAAGTGCTGCTGGAATTTTTCTTAAGGACGAAGGCACCATGGCTAAGCCCTCAAACTTTTGAAGCGTCTGGCTTCTAGTGAAAATTGGATATCCGGCAAATAATTCGTCGCCGCCTAATCCAGATAAAGCCATGGTAATTCCGGCATTTTTAGTAACTTTTGATACTACATAAGTATTGGGGCCATCACCACTGGGATAGTCCATTGCTTTTAATGCAGCAGGCAGTTCCTGCATAAAGTAATCGCTGGTTAATTTAATTTCGTGGTGATTGGTTTTAAACTTTTCGGCAATTAATCGCGCATATCTCGCTTCACTGAATTCACTTTCATCAAAGGTTACCGAAAAGGTTTTAACCGTTTGAGAAGCTGCTTTACTCATTAATCCTACGATTGCACTCGAATCAATTCCCCCACTTAAAAATGCACCAAAAGGCACATCAGCAATTAATCTCCTTTGGACTGAAGCGTAAAGCAGTTCATATACTCTTTCACAAACTTGTTTATAGGAATAATTCTTTGTAGATAATTTTGAAATTTCCTTAATTGACCAGTACTTTTTTTCTTCGATTCTTAGATTATGATTAATATTGAATAAACAATATTTTCCCGGCATTAACATCTTTATACCTGCTACCATTGTTTCTGGCGCGTGTACGGTTTGATACCTCAAGTAATCTATCAACCCATTTTTGTTTAATTTTCGAGGTATTAATTCGCTTGCTAACAAGGAACGAATTTCGGAAGAAAGTACCAGGCAGCCCTCGTTTTGGTAATAATACAAAGGTTTGATGCCCATGCGATCTCGAGCAATAAACATTTCCTTTTTTACTGCATCATAAATGGCAAATGCAAACATGCCATTAATGTGTTGCAAACAGTTTACTCCCCATGTATGGTAAGCTGCCAAAATAACTTCGGTATCGCTTCCAAATTGAAATGAATATGGATTTTCAACAGCAAGCAGTTTAGTTTTTACTTCCTTATAATTGTAAAACTCTCCATTATATACGATTTGATACCTGCCATTGCATCCGCTCATTGGCTGGTTTCCGGCAGCACTTAAATCAATAATCGATAATCTACGATGTCCTAACGCAACAGGTCCATCAACAAAAATCCCGTCATTGTCGGGTCCTCGATGTGCCATTGCAGCATTCATTTTAGCAAGTGTGTTTTTTGCTAATAGTGCATCCTGCAATCCTATGATTATGTTTATTCCACACATACTAATTTGTTTCCAGCACTGAATATATTTTTGAAACCCAATCTTGGGGTGTAATTGTGTTCGCCAATAATGCACTTTGCTCAGCCATACTTACTCGGTCCTGATCACTCAGTTGTGTCATGTTGAATAGCGCCAGTTTCAATTCATCAATATTGTTTTTAACGAAAAGAAATCCGTTTTTTTTATCTTCCAAAAATAGTGAGGCTGCACCAACCTCTGAGCTCAAAATTAACGGATATCCTGCAGCTGCATATTCTTGCACAACTACTGCCCAGGGCTCAACTCGACTGGGCAAAACAAAAACACCTGTTTGTTCAATGAATGGTGCCATGTCGTTGGTTTGTACAAAGCCAAAATGTTTCACTTTAGGATGTTGGAAGTGCGGTAAATCACCTGTTCCAAAACACCATAGTTCCCATTCAGATGGATGTTCTTGCTGAAGCATTTCGAATGCTTTCCATAAATCTTCGAGTCCTTTAAAAGCATAGTATCTTCCAACATATATAAATCGCTTTGGAAAATTTACTTCTTTTTGCTTTTTGGTTCGCGCATACTGTTTTGAAAAAAAATCAATGTCGGCAACATATAATCCGGTAAATATTTTCTCCTTTTCAAAACCCAGTTTTTGTGCATAGGTATATTGTTGAGGTCCTGGGACAAAGCAATGTGAAAAATATTTTTTTATTGTGAATGGACTTACCAATGAAGCAATGTACTGTTTAAAATTTCCCTTCCATTTATTATCAAAGGCTGTAATTACAGGTATTTTAGATTTATAGCGTTTGCAAATTTTAGTGTAATCTTTATCCATCCAACCACTGCAATAAATTACATCAGGGTTTATAGCTTCTACTTTTTTCACTAAGCCTTCAAATGTAAATTCGCTTTTTTGATGCACCTTAATTTTATCCGGAAAGACAAATGAAAAGGGAGCTTCTTTATTTACAGGCCAGCATATTACTTCTATTTCAACCGGCTTTAATTCCGTTAATAGTTTCATGCAGGAAAGCATGTAACCGGCCAGTTCAGAATAAAGAAACAGAAACTTTTTCGCCTTATTATTCATGAAATTACCGCTGAGGTACGAATCGATGGGGATAAAAATCGGGGAGTTTTTCTTCCTTTTCTTCCTCCTTTATCCCAGCTTCTTCGTCTTTAACAATGTTTGAATCCGATAAAATTACCAGCATAATTATGAGTAATATAGTATAAGGATTCAAGGAAGCTGCAAGCCATGATTCGAAGAAAATTTGAAATAAAATGGCATACATTATAGCAATGGAAACCCTAGAGTTTAAGGCAGCTTTTACAAATGTTGAAAGCAATGCAACGATGTAAAATACTAAACCAACTAAACCGGTATCGAGCCATAAAGTTAAATAAGAATTGTGCGCATTTCCATTGTGGCCTTTATTATTTAAGGCAAGATAGTTCCATTCAAATACATAGTCGGTATGAGAAAACCCTTTACCAATAAAAAAATTATTTTGAATTTCCTTCCAAGCGAATGCCCATGCTACTACTCTACCCGAACCGCTTTCTAATGTGTCAAGTCGAAAGTATTTTCCCCAACCTAAGGTGATAATAATTAATTTCAAATTGTTTTCAATGATT
Organism: Bacteroidetes bacterium UBA4408; assembly: GCA_002389785.1. Taxonomy (GTDB): domain Bacteria; phylum Bacteroidota; class Bacteroidia; order UBA4408; family UBA4408; genus UBA4408. The sequence continues at coordinate 551 of DGQS01000152.1, read as the reverse complement.
TGATAAGCAACCAAAATGAACAAAAAGGCTATAATTCCTAAAATAGGTGACATTTTATTGAAGTAATTAAAGATTGAAAAAATAATTACCGCAATAATTGAACTTCTTGAACCTGATAAAAACAAGGTGAAAATTAATACCACATAAATGAATAACTGTTCATTTCGATCAAACAGCTTAGGTCGTATGCCCTTTACCATTGAGAACAATAAAAAATTAAGCATGGTATATATTCCAAGACCATTCGGATTTCCTAACACCCCACAATACCGTCCGAAAAATGTAACCAAACGGGGACTTGTGAAATACAATATGATTCCAATAGCTAGTAATGCATTTCCTAACCAAATCAAATTTTTCAAAAACTTATCTCCCTCATCGTGGTAAAGTTTATAAACATAATTGGGTACAACAAAAAGCAAGAGCAAATAAGAAAAGGTTTTTTGTGCGGCTTTAACCGGAAAAACAGCCCAAATAACACAGTAAAAAGCTATTAAAATAAAAGGTAGAAAGCGCAAATAAAATGTGCTGTAGTTACCAAAATTTTTTTT
>DGQS01000093.1 GCA_002389785.1 Bacteroidetes bacterium UBA4408 | reverse complement strand
TGATAATTCAGTATGAATTTTTTAAAAATAAAAAACTCCTACAGCTATTCTGCTAAAGAAATATTAATTAGTAATTTCACATCCGAAATTTACTGGAAGAACACAATTTTTTTCTGGAAGAACCCAATTTTACTTATTGTTACCAATTCACAAAACTCCTACAATACCATAGTTCTAAACAAGATTCATGTATGAAAAAAGTTCACAATTTTAGCTCAGGACCCGGAATTCTACCGGCCGAAGTTATTAAGCAATCAGCCGAAGCAGTTCTTAATTTCGATAATTTAAATCTCTCCTTGCTCGAAATTTCACACCGCAGTAAAAACTTTATTGCTGTAATGGATCAAGCGGTTGAATTGGTAAAAGACTTATTGAAATTACCTTCAGGCTATTCGGTAATTTTTGTAGGAGGAGGTGCTAGTACACAATTTGCAATGGTTCCCTACAATCTGTTAAAAACGAACGGAACTGCAGGCTATCTAAACACCGGAGTTTGGGCAAGTAAAGCCATCAAAGAAGCTAAAATAATTGGAAATACTCAAGTTATTGCAAGTAGCGAAGACAAACAATTTTCGTACATCCCAAAAGGATATACCATTCCTGATAATCTGGATTACATGCACATTACTTCTAACAATACGATTTATGGAACTCAATTAAAAGAGTTTCCTAAATGTCCGGTTAGCTTGGTTTGCGATATGAGCAGCGATATTTTTTCACGCAAAATTAATGCTGCCGATTTCGATTTGATTTATGCCGGAGCCCAAAAAAATATGGGACCTGCCGGTGCAACCTTGGTGGTGGTAAAAGACGAAATACTTGGGAAGACTGGTCGTACGCTCCTATCCATGCTCGATTATCGTACGCACATTAAAGCCGGTAGCATGTACAATACGCCACCTGTATATCCTATTTACGTGTCGATGCTTACCATGAAATGGTTGAAAGATAATGGCGGAGTATCTTGGATTGAAAAAATTAACGAACAAAAAGCTGCCTTACTATACTCCGAAATCGACCGAAATAGTATGTTTAAGGGTACTGTTGTGAAGGAAGACCGTTCTTTAATGAACGTAAATTTTGTACTCACCAAACCTGAACTCGAAGCTGAATTTGATGCCTTAACTAAAGCAGCAAACTTAAGCGGATTAAAAGGTCACCGCGATGTTGGCGGATACCGTGCATCTTTATACAATGCATTGCCAATCGAAAGCGTGAAAGCCCTTGTTGAGGTGATGCAGGAATTTGAGAAAAAATCAGCCTAATAAAATAACCTTCTATTTTCAGTAAATTTCTGTTACGAAAGTAAGAAGGGGTCTGTTGAACGGTGTTATTTTACACAGTAAAAGTTGCGGAATTAGTCTTTGATTGCTACCTTGTCTTGAACAAATAAGTTTGAATACTAATAATTCAACAAGGTAAAAGGCAACTGAATTAATTTAGAATAGCGCTCACCTGCCGAATGCATGTCTTTATCGTCGGGATGGTAATACCAATGAATTTCAACACTATTGTTTACTGCTATTTCCTGCAAGTAGCAAAATAATTTATACAGTTGTTTTGCAGAAGTAGTGTTGTAATATTCCAATTTAATTTTGAAAATGCTCCTTTTTGAAAAGGCGTCCTTGTTCTTCTCTAACCAAGAAAAAATAGGTGCATAAAATGCTACTGCATCTTCGGGCAAAGAGCGATGATTAATCTCATATTCTCCCTTTTGTGCATCCAAAATAACTCCGGGGCTATCTTCTTTTGCATTAATCAGTAAGGCTTCCATATTTAGTTGGCAATATCTTCAATCTTTACCTGAACTGTAAAAAACGCAAAGTCTGCGTCAACAGGTTGAATCAGGTAAGATAAATTGTGTTTACTTTTTAACTTCATGTCAATTAATCCCAGCCCCGCTCCACGCTGATCAACCCGTTCTTCGGCCATCAATAAACTATTAAATAATTCCGACAGTTTGGATGAATCCGAGTTATTTACACGTTCTAATTTCTCAGTTAAAGCAGGAACTCTTGATGCATAAATTAAATTCCCGGAAGTAATGATGTAACGCTCTTCGTGTCGTTCAATCATAAAAACTCCTTTGTGTTTCTCGTTTCCGTCGAGCGTAGTATTTGCATGCTTGTAAATATTTTGTATTAACTCAACAATAATATTTACAATCCGTTTTCTAAACAATAGTTGATTGTCTCTGCTCATATTGCCTTCGGTCATGTTTAGAACCGTTTTCATGTTTTCGTGGTTAAAATCACCTTGAAAAACAAAATTCAGATTTTTATTCAGCACAATTTGGTGAAAGCTTTTTGCGGCATCCAATGCTTCCGGCTCAATATGGTCAAGTGTATTATCTTTACCACCCGAAAGTGTAACCTTTGATTGAAAGTAAAAAAACGATTTTTTTGTATTAATCGGATTGAAAGCAAAGGCTAATTTGTTTCCCGATTTACGCGCCATTTCAATTAATCCTAAACCGGCCCCACCTTTATTCGACAATTCGCCCATATCCAATACTTCACGGTAATAGCTTTTGAGGCTTTCCGGATCTAAACTATTTACTTTTTCAAGCTTGTGCACCAAGGGCTCAACTTTGTCAACGTCGATTAAGTTTCCGGAAGTGATATAATAATCTTGTGCTTTACGCTGAATGATAAACAAACTAGAATTGTCATTTGACAGATCATCAACTGCTTCGGTATGTCGAGTAATATTTTGAAGCGACTCCACCATGATGAAAAAAACCTTCTTTTTTAAAGCCGAAGGTTCATTCACAATTTGCATGTTTGTTTCGGCCAACGATAAAATGGTTTCGTTCAAATGATCACTAAAATCACCTTTATAAATATAGCTTAAGCTAAATGCAGATAGGTGGGTGTACAACTGATAAACAAAACTAAGCTCGCTATTTTCCTTCATTCCGGTTAGTAAAATCTAGAATACTTTTGGATACTAATGTATATATTTTTTTAAAACCTTTTTCGTTTTTCAAAAAACTCAAATGCTGATTCATCACTTTTTTGTCATTTCGAATTGCCGGTCCTGTTTGTAAAAATTGTGGTGAACCCTTTTGTGCTTTAGCTGCTGTTTCTTGAATTAATGGATGTAACAAGGAAAAAGGAAGTTCTTGTTGTTGTAGTAATTGCTCCGCAACAGTAAACATATGATTGGTGAAGTTACAGGCAAATACCGCAGCAATATGCACTGCCTTGCGCTGTTCGGAATTTATTACCGTGATGTTTTTACTGAGCAAGGAAGCAAGCTGTTTAATCAATTTGAAGGCTTTGGGCGAATTTGCTTCAAGTAAGATGGGCACCTTTTTAAAATCGATGGACCTCGTTTTAGTGAAAGTTTGAAGCGGATATAAAACTCCATAACTAGCAAATTTTTTTGCAAATACTGAACTGCTCACCGATCCAGAAGTGTGAATAATTAAACCGGGTACAAAGACAAGTTTAGATAACAACTCTTCAATCGCGTCGTCCTTTACCGCTACTATGTAAACATCTGCATTTTGAGGTAGTTGGGTAAGCGAGTTTGTTGCAGCTGCTTTTACTTTCGCAGCCAGTGTTTGGGCATTAGCTAAAGTTTTACTGTAAATAGAAAGTATGCTGCAATTGCGTCGCTTCAATGCTAATGCCAACTGCGTAGCAACGTTTCCTGAACCTAGTATTACAATGCTTAAATTTTGCGCCATGGCTGAAATTTACTCAATTTGCGCATTCCGTTTTTTTATTCCTGCACCAATTCAAAATGGTAACTTTCCATAATTTGATTTGCCAACAATTTCTTACATGCCTCATCTACCTTTGAATGAGCAGTTTCCTTTGTGTCGGCTTCCACTTCAAGGGTGATGTGCTTTCCGATGCGAACATTTTCGATTTCAGATAAGTGTAAGTTTTTCATGCTTGCTGTAACTGCTTTTCCTTGCGGATCAAGTAATGCTTTTAATGGCATAACGTCTATTTCGGCTCTAAATTTCATTGTTCAAAGTATTGATTGTATTAATTGATATATTTTAATTTTTATTGTTTTGATGCACTAAGAACGGTTGAATACAAAGTTATTCAAAACCGAAAGCAACACATATAGTAAAATGATGAAGGGTAAACCCGTATATTGAAACAAAACCAGAAACACCAAAGAAAGTAGAAGAAATATAAAACGTATTTTATTTTCTTTCCAACTGAAGTTTTTGAATTTTAAGGAAAACAAGGGTATTTCACTTACCATTAAAAATGAACTTACAATGGTAATACAAATCAATACAGGTAAACGATGCAGAGGTGCAGCAATAAAAGAATCGGGTTGATAAATCAAAATCAGCGGCAATGAAGCTATAAGTATGGTATTGGCCGGAACCGGAACGCCAATAAAAGATTCAGATTGACGAGTGTCAATATTAAATTTTGCTAAGCGCAAGGCCGAAAAAACTGGAATCATTAAACCCAAATAAGCAATGTTCCATTTTATATCGCTGTTGTTGAGCATTCCATAAGTTTCGAAAACCGATGTAGTAATGAGCTGATACATAATAAATCCGGGTACTACTCCAAAAGTAACCATATCGGCTAAGGAATCGAGTTGCTTGCCAAGTTCCGATTTAACATGAAGTAAACGAGCCACCGCACCATCTAAAAAATCGAAAATAGCTGCTGCTGCCAACAAATAAGCAGCCAAGTCGAGTGCCTTATGAAATACACTTATCAGTGCCAAACAACCACAAATGAGGTTGAGACAAGTAATGAAATTGGGAATTTGCTTTTTCACTTTACAAAGAAAACTAATTTTTTAAGCTTAGCCAATTCAATTTTTTATGCTGTATTTTTTACACTTCTTGCTCCTTTTTGCATTATTCATAAATAAACTTGAATTTCATCCGGTCAACTATTAACAATATTTACTCTTGCAAAACTATCGATTGGTACTTCGAATTTGTGCAGTGCTCCTTTTGACGCTCTTTGTAGTACTTAGCTACTATACACATTTTGCTGCCGATGATTTTTTCTTTATAGCCTCCCAAAAAACTATCGGAACTTTGGCTACAGTAAATATGTGTTACACTACTTTCAGTGGCAGATGGGTAGCTTATGCGCTAACTGCGGGCTTACTCGAAACTGCTTCAAATGCATACTTTTTACCGGTTTTTACTTTGGTTATTTTTCTAACTAGCCTATATACTTGTTACCTGTGCGTAATCAGAATTTGTTTTTTTGCATCAATTACCATCAGTAAAAGTGAATCCTTGCTCAATGCAGTTTTATTTTTGGGAAGTTTTTTCTTTGCGAGTTTTTCAATTGCTGAAACCTGGTTTTGGTATACCGCTGTTTGCTCCTACTTAATCAGCTTGCTTTTGTTTTTATTATTATTGAATGAATTAATATCTCCCAACAATTCTTTTGCAGGATACTTTATTTTGTTGTTTGCTCCTATTTATATTGGAGGAGCCAGCGAATCGTTTGCAATTGTAAGTTGTATCATTTTATTTTTGATAAGCCTCGTTTCTTATTTTAAATTCGATTTAATTACAAGCATCCGTATTTCTTTTCAAATTCGAAAAATAAGTATCGCAATTGTGTTGCTTTTGCTTTCATTTGGTTTTACAGCAATGGCACCGGGAAATGAACTAAGACACTCGCAATTACCTCATCCTGGTGTAGCTTACAGTGCCTTAATCCCTTTTAAAGCTTTGTTAAAATGTGCTTATCTATTTTTGATGGGCCCCTTTTGGAAATCGCTTCTGTTTTGCATTCCCTGGTTTTTTATAGGAGCCGATGTAAAAAACAGAACAGTGGTTACCGGGTTACAATTTTTGAAAAAAACCGGCAAGGCATTTCTAGTATTTATACTATTCTGTTTCCTAATGCTTGTTCCCGCGTCGGTTATATTAAGCGAAACACCTCCTGCTCGAGCTCTTAGTCAATTAAGTTTTTTAATTGGTTGTAGCCTAAGCCTTTGGTTTTTGATTGCCGGCATGTCGCTAAAAATATCGAATAAACAACTTCTGCGTTTTAAAGTGATTCATGCTTGCTGTTTGCTTACGTTTTTAGTTTATACACTGTTCTCACAAACATCAACATTAAAAAAATACGATACCGCATATCGGCAGCGAATGGAAATTCTTTCACAAAATGAACTTAAAACAGGTATTGCAGGTTTGAAATTGGATACCTTGCCATCAAGCGGAATGCTTTATTCGGCGGAACTTTCGCAGGATAGTACGTTTTATACCAACCGGCATTTACAAAAAGCCATGGGTATAAAATATGGCATTTTTAGTAGGAGTTCTCCCGAATAATCAAGCTAATTTAATACCAACACAGCATTCTATCATCCAAATTATAGCAGTATCAAAAACCCAACTAAGGCTACTGCAAAATATGCGGTTAAGCCGGCGGCTCCTGCATAATCCTTTGCTATTCTTAATCCCAAAAACAAACAAAGCAAACTAGCACTTGAAAGCACAATTCCTATTCGTGCAAATAATAAATTTCCATACAATGATTGAAAAACACCCAAAAAACAAGTTAAACCGGATAGTAATTCAAGACAAGTAATTAAGATAAAAAGTATACCTACTCTATTTTTAAATATACTTTCGTGAAATACTTCGGTGAGGTACTCAATGTTACCATTTCGGTTGAGCAATTTATCAAAGGACGATTGCAAAAAAAGTATGGCAAAAAATAAGGAAACTAAAATTGGTCCAATAAATTCGAATGAAGTACTTTGTAACATAGTAATTGCTTCAATTTTTTTCAAAGATACAACTATCTAAAATTAATACGTAGAACCGTGAATGGAAGAAACTGAATTAGCCGCTTGAAGTTTTTTATTCTGCAATTGTTAAAGCAAAATTTATTGTCAAAAAATCTCAATCCATTTTATTTAAAACGCCCTATGTGAAGTTGCATTTTGCTTAAAAAATCATAAAATAAATTCCTTTACTTATCGTTGCTCTATATCTACTTAATCTTTCAAAATGTTGCCTTCCATCACATCTCCGATACTTCTCTCGAGCATCAAAAGATAGATTTTAAAAAGCCTTTAGTTAGGATCAAATATAAGCACCAATATTTGCTTACTTTTGCATGCTATGAATTCAAACGCTGAAATAACATTTGCTCAGGAAATTGAAGAAGGTACAATGTTACCGCTGATGGAAGAGTTTTATACCATTCAGGGAGAAGGTGCCAACACCGGAAAGCCTGCCTATTTTATTCGCCTGGGCGGTTGTGATGTTGGTTGCCATTGGTGCGATGTTAAAGAAAGCTGGAATGCTGCACTGCATGCCCCTACCCTTGCCGATACTATTGTTGCGCATGCCGCATCTTTTCCTGCAAAAGCTGTGGTGGTTACCGGTGGTGAACCGCTCACCTATAACCTCAATTACCTTACTGCACAATTAAAAAAACACCAAATACAAGCATTTATTGAAACCAGTGGTGCATATCCTCTCAGTGGAACCTGGGATTGGATTTGTTTGTCGCCAAAAAAAACTAGCCCACCCTTACCAACAATTTTTGAAAAAGCACACGAACTCAAGGTAATTATTTACAATAAGAATGATTTTGAATGGGCAGAACAAAATGCAGCGCAAGTGTTAAAATTGAATCCTACTTGCCGCTTATTTCTGCAACCTGAATGGAGCCGTCGTGAACAAATGACGCCACTTTTGGTCGACTATGTAATGAAGCATCCCAAATGGAACATTTCACTTCAAACTCACAAATACCTTCATATTCCTTAACCTTCATTTATGCGAATTAAAATCTGCCTCTTGCTTTTACTAGTTGCGCCACTGGCAATGTTGGCTCAAACTCCCGAGCTTCATACCAAAAGCGACAAAGCCAAAAAGCATTATTTACGCGCAATGGAAGCTTATGATATGGGAAAAAATGAAGCTGCTGCAAACGACTTTATCAAAGCCATTGAAAGTGATCCGAATTTTATTGAGGCTCACATTGTTTTGGCCGGCATTTATCAAGACAGTAAAAAATACGACAAAGCAATTACCGAATATAAAGCGGCTCTTGCGCTTGACCCAAATTTTTTTCCAAACAATTATTACAATTTGGCCGAATCTGAAGTTGCACTTCAACTATTTTCCGATGCAAAAGAGCACCTCAAAAAATTACTCGGCCAACAAAAAATAAGTCCCGATATTAAAAAGAAAGGCGAACATTTATTGGCCAATGCCAGTTTTGCTGAAAATGCAGTAAAATCGCCCGTTCCATTTGACCCAAAAAATTTAGGTCCAAATGTTAATACACGTTTTGAAGAGTATTTACCCACCCTCACTGCAGATGAGCAAACCTTAATTGTTACTGTAAAAATGCCCGACGATACCATTCGCAACGATTGGAATAATTCATCGGAAGATTTTTACATGAGCAAAAAAGTGGATGGACAGTGGCAAAAACGCAGCAATGTTGGCCCTCCTATTAATACTCCGGCAAATGAAGGTGCTCAATGTATTTCACCCGACGGACAATTTTTGTTTTATACATTGTGCAACAGCCCGGGAGGCATGGGACGCTGCGACATATACTTTTCAATGAAGGAAGGTAAAAAATGGGGAATTCCAAAAAATGTTGGGCCTCCAGTTAACAGTAAATACTGGGATTCGCAGCCATCCTTATCGAGTGATGGAAACACCTTGTATTTTGTGAGTAACCGTCCGGGCGGAAAAGGAGAAAAGGATATTTGGTCAAGTACCTTAACAAAAGACGGTTACTGGGGAACTCCGGTAAATCTTGGAGATAGCATAAATACGGCCTATTCAGACATGTCGCCTTTTATACATCCCGATAATAAAACCTTGTACTTTGCCAGTGAAGGGCAACCCGGCATGGGACGACACGATATTTTTTATGCACGGATGAAAAAAGATGGAAGTTTTGGAACTCCTGTAAACATTGGCTATCCTATTAATACTTCAGGAGATGAATTTTCATTGATTGTAAATTCAAAGGGCAATCTGGCATATTTTGCTTCTGCCGATCGCAAAGAAGGATACGGTAATCTAGATTTATATTCGTTTGATTTATACGAAAAAGCAAGGCCCACCCTTGTAACTTATGTAAAAGGAAAAGTATTTGACTCAGAAAGTAAAAAATTGTTGGATGCCAGGTTAGAATTAATTGATTTGGAAACTTCCAAGGTAGTTGCTGACATGTATTCAAATTCAAGTACAGGAGAATATTTAGTGTGTTTACCTGCCAATAAAAATTATGCATTTACTGCTTCACGAAACGGTTATTTGTTTTATTCTGAAAACTTTTCGCTGAAAGAAAACAAAAATCAAGCTGAACCTTACCTCATCGATATTGCAATGAAACCAATAAAAGCCGGTGAAAAAGTCGTGCTCAAAAATATCTTTTTTGAAACCGGTAAGTATAATTTAAAAGATGAGTCAAAAAGCGAACTCAATAAGTTAGGTGATTTTTTGAACTTAAATCCTAAGGTAAAAATTGAAGTATCGGGGCATACCGATAATGTTGGGGATGATAAAATGAATCAAACCCTTTCTCTGAATCGCGCAAAGTCTGTTTATGATTACTTATTGAATAACGGAATTGCTGCCGAACGATTAACCTACAAAGGTTATGGAGAAACGCAACCGGTTGAAAGCAACGATACCGATAAAGGTAGAGCTGCCAACCGAAGAACTGAATTTAAGGTGGTTTCACTCGAGTAATTGAATCGATAAAATTTATGCAAAAACCAACCTTGCTAATTTTACCGGGAGCCTTGGGCGCTGCTTCACAATTTGATGAATTTGCAAAATTGCTCAGTGCTAATTTTGATGTGTATAGCATGGAATATAGTGGGCATGGTAAAAACATCCGAGAAATTTCATCGCTCTCAATAGAGTTGTTAAGTGATGAAGTGTTGCACTATGTGAATGAGAATCAATTGCAAAATTGCTCTATTTTTGGTTACAGCATGGGTGGTTACCTAGCTTTGTACCTTGCTGCAAAACATCCAAATAAGCTTGGTAAAATTATGACCTTAGCCACTAAATTTAATTGGACGCCGGCAATTGCTGAAGCTGAAGTTAAATTTCTAAATCCAGAAAAAACCAAAGAAAAAGTGCCGGCTTTTGCTAACTATTTGCATCAGTTGCATGGAAATAAATGGGAGCAGCTAATGCTACATACCGCAAAGCTGATGCTGCAATTGGGAACTAAGAATTTACTTACCGAGGCATTTTTGAAAGAGGTGCTGAATGAAGTAAAAATCACCCGTGGTGAATTCGATAAAATGGTAAGCCAAGAAGAAACAGCACATGTGGCCCAAAGTATTAACAAGGCTCACTTAGAAATTTTTAGCCAAACTCCTCATCCTTGGGAAAAAGTAGATTACTTAATGGTTGCAAACTCACTTGAAAAATTCATACTCAACAAGTAAGCAATAACAAGTAAGTAAATTGCTAAAAAGAAATACCCCCGGTGCAATGACCTCGAAGTAAAACAAATTTTTTACCTTCGCACAAAATAATAAAAGCAAAACATGAACGCATCTATTGTATTGGGAATTTTTGGAATGGGCGCTTCCGAACTGATTGTTATTGGAGTAATAGTATTGTTGCTATTTGGAGGCAAAAAACTTCCTGAACTAATGAAAGGATTAGGCAAGGGTATTAAAGATTTCAAAGACGCTTCCAAAGGAGAAGACAGCTCGGCAACACCCGAAAAAAAAGATTAATTTTTTCTATACCTAATTCTTTATTGTGTCGCACATCTATACCAATTTGGCTGCAATCCAAACGGATTTGAAGCAGCGAAAAATTACGCTCAGTAGTCTGGTTGAAAATTACCTAACTACCATAGACGCAAACAAGCATTTAAATGCATTTTTGGAAGTGTTTGCGGATGAAAGCAGAACCCTAGCTCAACAACTCGACGAAAAAATTACTGCCGGTAAAGCCGGTAAACTTGCGGGACTAGTAATTGGTATTAAAGATAATATTTGTTATAAAAATCACGCTTGTTCGGCATCCTCTAAAATCCTGGAAGGCTTCGTTAGTATGTACCATTCAACTGTAGTTGAACGATTGCTTGCCGAAGATGCGATAATTATTGGGCGACTCAATTGCGATGAATTTGCAATGGGTAGTTCCAACGAAAATTCTGCTTATGGACCTGTGCTTAATCCATTAGATACATCACGTGTTACAGGAGGTTCTTCGGGTGGTTCAGTTGCTGCAGTTGCCGCAAATTTATGCTTAGCAGCTTTAGGTACAGATACAGGTGGATCGGTGCGTCAACCTTGTTCGTTTACCGGATTGGTTGGTTTAAAGCCTACCTACGGGCGAATTTCACGTTACGGTATTATTGCTTATGCTTCTTCCTTTGATCAGGTTGGAACAATCACTCACTCGGTTGAGGATGCATCGCTTATTTTGGAAGTTATTTCAGGTAAAGATGAATATGACTCAACTGCATCTTCAACAGAGGTTCCCGAATATTCAAAGCAATTGCAATTTAACAAAAAAGTAAAAATTGCTTACTTTAAAGAATGTATTGAAAGCACCGGACTCAATCCCGAAATTCGAAAACGTACAGAAGAAATACTGCAACAGTTAAAAAACTTAGGGCATACAGTTGAGGAAGTTACCTTTCCTTACCTCGATTATTTGGTGCCTGCTTATTATGTATTAACAACTGCTGAAGCCTCTTCCAATTTATCGCGGTACGATGGAATTCATTTTGGGTACAGAAGCAAACAGGCATTTGACCTTGAATCGACCTACAAAAAATCGCGTAGCGAAGGATTTGGCAAGGAAGTAAAACGTCGCATCATGTTGGGTACTTTTGTTTTAAGTGCAGGCTATTATGATGCCTATTATTCAAAGGCTCAAAAAGTGCGTCGAATTTTGAAAAATAAAGTAGACGAAATTTTAAGCAACTGCGACTTTATCGTTTTGCCAAGTACGCCCGATAGTGCTTTTAAATTTGGCGAAAATAGTCAAGACCCTATTAAGATGTATCTTGAAGATATATTTACAGTGTTGGCTAATTTAGCCGGTATCCCTTCTATTTCATTGCCAATAGGCCAAAAACAAAACCAATTGCCTTTTGGTATACAAGTATTGGCGAAAGAATTTGACGAAAGCAATTTACTTGCCTTTTCGACCTACTTAGTAAACAATACTTAGTTAATAAAAATTGTTTAGGCTTTCTTATCTTTACGTTAATTTTAAGCAACTTGCAACAATATCACATGGGCAATAATTAAGCCGATGATACGTTAATTTAGAAGCTTTGTAAAATGAAAAAACTCTTAATTACCATAGTATTCCTTGTTTTTACACTGGTATACACTTCCGTATCGGCAGCCGACAGAATTAATAAATCGGCAGATTCAACCTTGGTATTTATTCCGGATGATCCCATTTTGGCCATGATGGACAGTTTGATGTCGCAAAAATATTTTGAAAGCAAGAATTTTATTACCGATACCTGCAAACTCAATAAAAATGGATATTGTCCCGAAGTTATTCCTACGTTTGATGCAGTTGTATACCAGGAGCGAATTGCCTTGCTCGATTCTAAAAGCCCATTCAACTTAATTTACAGCGATGCGGTGAAAGCTTATATCGATTTATATGCTGTTCGAAAGCGAAATATTGTATCGCGCATGATTGGTTTATCGCAAGTATATTTTCCCTTGTTTGAAGAAAAATTAGATAAGTATAAATTGCCGGATGAGTTAAAATACTTGGCCATAGTTGAATCGGCATTAAATCCAAATGCCATTTCAAAAAGTGGAGCTGCCGGTTTGTGGCAGTTTATGTATGGTACCGGAAAAATGTTTGGTTTGGATGTTAACTCTTATGTAGACGAACGTCGTGATCCGTATAAAGCAACTGAGGCAGCCTGTAAATATTTTAAGTTTTTGTACAATATTTTTGGCGACTGGCAAATGGTGCTTGCTGCATACAATGGTGGTCCGGGAACAGTAAATAAAGCTATTAGACGTTCGGGTGGAAAAAAGACATATTGGGAAATTCGCCCTTTTTTACCTTTAGAAACCCAAGGTTATGTGCCGGCATTTATTGCTGTAAACTATGTGATGAATTATACATCGGAACATAACTTATATCCTATTTCACCCAAGCAAGTTTATTTACATACCGATACAGTAGCCACTCGGCAGTACGTTAGTTTTAACCAAATTTCGGCGGTTCTGAATTTACCAGTTGAAGATATATCTTACCTCAACCCTCAATATAAATTAAAGATTATTCCTTACAGCGGAGAACAAGCTATGTTGTGTTTACCAGTAGGTAAAGTAGGCGCTTTCATCAACAACGAAAACTCAATTTACACTTATAAAACTCCGGAAGAAAGATTAGATAGTGCCTTAGCGAATACGAATAAAATATTAGTAGAAGAAAAAAAGTGGCACAAAGTAAGAAGTGGCGAATCCTTAAAACAAATCGCCAATTTGTACTCATGTACAATTCGCGATATTAAAGACTGGAACAACTTAAAAGGTAATAAAGTTGCAAAAGGTAAACGCTTAATAGTGTACACAAAAAAATACAAATCAGTTGAAACTCCAAGTCAAACAAACCTTGCTGATACCGCTTCAAAAAATTTAGCGCAAAACAAAGTAGAAAACACTTCAACCGGTCAAAATACTGATTCGCTTCAAGCACAAAAAGAAAACATTACTGTTTCAGAATCGGCTCCAAAAGCTAAAACAAAATTCGTTTACTACACGGTTCAACGCGGCGATACTTTATGGAACATTGCCAATCGAAAAGGCGTATCTGTTGAAGAAATTAAACGATTGAATAATATTCGCTCATCCAATTCATTGAAAGCTGGAAGTAAAATTAAAATTGCTGTTGCAAGTTAATTTCATTCTTCTTCATTTTTAGAAGCATTTCCATTTAGATACAAATCAATTAAGCCATCGGGTGCTTGCACATAAAGGATAGAAGATTTCATTTCAATTTTTGTTATAAAATCTTCAATTGCAGGAAGTAATATTTCTTTACCCTTAAATTGTATTTCAAAAATATCTTGTTGCGGATAATTGAGAACGTTCACTATTTTGCCAATTGCTCCATATTTTTTATCAATTACAGTATAACCAATTAAATCGTCCCAGGCAATAAATCCATCTTCTTGTTTTACTTGCATTTCAAGAGGTACAAACACCTCTCGTTTTAGCAATTGTTGGGCTGCCTCAATCGTTGAAATATCTTGAATTTTTAGTACTGCTTCACCGGCTTTTCTAAATGAAATTTTTTCAACAAAAAAAGGAGTCAATTGCTTATTGATTTCCAAAAAAACAATGTCAAGTTTTTTTGATTTATCCAGTTTATCGCTCAAATTTTTGAGGCTTAGTTCTCCCTTTAGCCCAATTGCTTTTACTAGCGTTCCAATGTAAAAATGTGCAGCGGCTTTTGATTTCATAGGGAATATATTTTCGGTATGGAAAAAAATAGTAGCGAATTATTTGTTGAGTAGTGGTAGTGAATTGGCTATTTACTTTAGCAAGCGTATTTAATTGCTTCAAACTATTTTGATGAATTAATCGAACTTCAAAGAAACTTTGTAAAAGCCATGTGAAAAAAAAATCCCGAATTGCTTCGGGATTTACAGCTGAAAATATTTTTTATTTATCTAAATCTTCAAAGCTAATGTCGCTGATACCGCTGGTGTTGTTGTTTCGTTCAGCAGCATTGGCGCGTTTCTCAGCAAATGATTCCTGTGTAAAAGGTTGTTCTTTGCGGATAAAATTCATGGCTTCATTTAAACCTTCCATAAATTTTTCAAAATCTTCTTTATACAAAAACACCTTGTGCTTAATGAATGTAAACTTACCATCTTCCGAAAACTGCTTTTTACTTTCAGTAACGGTAAGGTAGTAATCGTTGGTCTTGGTATTCTTTACATCAAAAAAATAAGTCCTCTTGCCTGCTCTTACTGACTTTGAAAAAATTTCTTCTTTGTCTTTATTCTCAAATCCTTCCATAAATTGTGGTTTGTAAATGGGTTTTTGGGTGTTCGTTTGAGCAAAAATAGAAAATAATATCAAATAACAAATTTACTTTTAGATTATTATTCGCACCTGCTTTTTAGTTTTCATGCACCAATTGTTTGCTGTATAAATCATGATACACACCCTTAGCTGCAAGCAATTCGGTATGGTTTCCTTGTTCACAAATCTTACCTTCCTCCAATACAATTATTTTAGTTGCAGCCGAAACCGAAGATACCCTGTGACTGATAATTACACTAAATTTATCTTTCATTTCTTGTTTAAGATTACTTAAAATAGCCGCTTCTGTTTCGGTATCGACCGCCGATAAACAATCGTCAAAGATCAATAAGGCAGGAGATTTTATCAAGGCTCTGGCAATTGAAACACGTTGCTTTTGTCCACCCGAAAGTGTGATTCCTCTTTCTCCTAACCTTGCTTCAAATTTATCCGGAAAAGCAACAATGCTGTCGTAAACTACCGCTTGCTTCGCTGCTTGGTGAATTTTTTGATCAGTTATCAATTCCTCCTTTAAACCAAAAGCAATGTTGTTTTTAATACTATCTGAAAATAAAAATACTTCCTGTGGAACATATCCTATACATTGGCGATAGGCACTCAGGTTCACCATTTTTAAATCGGTTCCATCTATGAACACTTCTCCATCCGTGGGATCATAAAGTCGGCACAACAAATTGGCAATTGTAGATTTTCCTGAACCGGTTCGACCTATTATACCCAGTGATTCACCTTTTTTAAGTTCGAAAGAAATAGCGCTTAATGCTTGAATACCGGTATCGGGATATACAAAGCTTACATTCTTCAGCAGAATTGAATCGCTGATTGTAACAACTGTTTTTTGCGAATCATCGATTTCGGGTTTAATTTGTAAAAATTCATTAATGCGTGCCTGTGATGCTGCAGCTCTTTGTATAATTGAAGTAACCCATCCCATAGCAGTTACAGGCCATGTTAACATGCTTAAGTACATTACAAATTCGGCGATATTACCAATCGAAATTTTTCCGGCAATTGCTTGTTTACCTCCAATGTAAATGGTGAGAAGTGTACTTAACCCAATAAGTAATGCTATGATGGGTTGAAAATAAGCATCGGTCTTAACCAAATTAAGCGATAAGCGTTTATATTCATCACTCTCCTTCTCAAACTGTTTAGCCGAATAATTT
The DNA here is from genome assembly GCA_002389785.1 of Bacteroidetes bacterium UBA4408. Lineage (GTDB taxonomy): Bacteria > Bacteroidota > Bacteroidia > UBA4408 > UBA4408 > UBA4408. The sequence goes on along the minus strand of DGQS01000093.1, from coordinate 9,681 downwards.
TCTCTGTTAAAAGCTTTCAAAACTCGGATTCCTGAAAAGGCTTCCTGCACAACAGTTGAAAGCTTTCCTAATTGAACTTGAATTTTACTACTCTTAAAATTAATGATTGAACTCACTTTATAAACCCCATAGGATAGTAATGGTAATGGAAGCAATGTATAAAGCGTAAGTTCAACATCGATGCGAAACATGGCAATTATTACCAATAAAAAGGTAACTGCCAGGTTTATCGAATACATGATCGCAGGTCCAACATACATGCGAACCTGAGAAACATCTTCACTAATACGCGACATTAAATCGCCGGTATTGTTGCGTTTATAAAAGCTTAAATTTAACTTCTGGTACTGTTGAAATACTTCATTTTTTTGATCAAACTCTACATGTCGCGACATCACAATTATGGTTTGCCTCATAAAAAACATAAACAATCCTTTTACCAAGGAGGAAACCACCACCAATCCTAAAAATAAGAGAAATACTGTAGCAAGTTGATTAAATAAGGAAAGTTGCAATGAAGATCCTTTAAAAACTTGATATATTCCTTTGCTTTCAACCAAATAATCAATTGTTATGCGGGTTAATTGTGCAGGGTAAATCGCAAACAATACCGAAATGGTCACAAATACAATCCCGAAAAAGAAGTGGAAACTGTATTTTAAAAAGTAATGATTGAGTGTGAAAAGTGATTTCAATACGAGATTGGTTAAGATAGTAAAATCGGGGCAAAAGTATTGGATATTCAATTACTGCAAAATAATGTTGATACTTTGAAAAAAAACGATGAGCCGGAATTGGATATTCATATTAATATGTATTTTTGGCACAAATTAATTCTTAAAACCTAATTTATACAATGAAAAAATTTACTATTAAAGGATTTTTAATCGCAGTCGTTACCTTGGCTTCAGCACCATTTGCTCAGGCTCAATATCACGATGATTTTTCGGGAGCCAATGATACAACGGGTTTGCAAGCTCGTGGCTACCTTACTTATTTTAGAGGTGCCGGTGGTCCTGGTGCTGCTCCTCACTGGTTTCAGGGGAACCCAAACTTTTCTTTGGCATTTAATGGAAACGATAGTGATTTCGTAATGTCAAACTACCAGTCGGTAGGAGGTGCAAATGACATCGATAATTGGTTAGTATTACCAGCATTGAATGTTACCGCAGGTGATGGAATATCATTTTATTCAAAAAGCGTTCAAGGTTCAACTTTTCCTGACTCAATCCGTGTAATGTATGCTGCAAACGGTGATTCAGTACCAGAAGATTTAGGATGGGTAGAATTGGGTCGTTTCAAAGTAAACACGCAAGGTATCTGGCAATTAAAAACCTTTTTCGTTACAACCGGTGGAACGAATGCACGTTTTGCAATTCGCTACGCAGTAGTTGATGGCGGACCAAGCGGAAGCAATAGTGATGCAATTGGAATTGACGAATTAAACGTATTTACTCCAGCTGCTGAAGATGGAGGCGTTTCAGGAATCAACGTAAGTTCAGGTTGTTCATTAAGTGCAACTACTGCAATTGACATTACCGTTGAAAATTTTGGATTAAACCCTATTTCGAATTTCCCAGTTTCATACACTATCAATGGTGGAACTCCTGTTGTTGAAACTTTTACTGCAACTGTTAATGCAGCAAGTACTGCTACTTACACTTTCGCAACTACAGCTAATTTCTCAGCTGCCGGAAGTTATGCTATTAGTGCATCTACTGCTATCACCAACGATGGAAATGCTTCAAATGATACTGACACTTTAACCATTACTTCTACTTCACCAAATCCTTTAGTAAATCCAATTTTGATGAGTTTCGAGCCTGCGGATGATATTACAGGATGGTTCATTGGAGATGACCAAGATGCTGATGGTGTTACCTGGGCAGTTGTTAGTTCATTGCAATTTAATAACATCCCACATACCGGCGATCAAGCTATTCGCTTAGGTGGTTCAAATTCGGCTGACGACTGGGCATATACTGCTTGCTTAGATTTATTATCTACTGAAAACTACAATTTAGAGTTTTGGTACAAGCAATTTGCAGTAGCTGCTTCTCCTGAATTTGAAGCTAAAATTGGTATGTCGCAAAATGCTGCAGCCATGACACAAACTTTAGTTACCGGTTTAGCTTTAACTGATACTGCTTATACTCAACATAGTGCTAACTTTTCAGTTCCGGTAAGTGGAATTTATTACATCGGTTTACATGCTTATTCAACAGCAGCAACAGCTACTTCAGTTCGTATTGATGATGTAAACATTACTGATGTGGGACCACTTGGAATCGCAAAACTAAACAAAGACGTTGTTTCTGTTTATCCTAACCCTTCTACAGGAGTATTCAATGTTAATACAATTGCTGCTTCAACAGATGTAGTTATTTACAATGCTCTAGGCGAAAAAGTTTACAGCAATGCAAAATTAACTGCAGGTGCACACACCATTGATTTATCAACTTTTGCTGAAGGTGTTTACACTGTTAAAGCATTTAGCAATAATTCAGTAGAAGTTAAAAAGATTACTATCAACTAATTATCGCTTTTTTATAAGAAAGGTTGTCTCGAAAACCTCAATTACGAGAGTCCAAATTATTAACAATGAAAATGAAAAGGAACAGAGAAATCTGTTCCTTTTTTCGTTTTATTAATATAATATTTTGAATGGTAAGGAGCGATTATGGTGATGCGTGTACGATAACTACACCTGCTACAGTTTATAGAATGGCAGATACAACGTTGTTAGGTAATAAATCCGAAGCAATTTTTGAAACTAATGGTTACAATGAGGAAATTTTAGCCTTAAAAGTATTTCCAAATCCTAACTCTAAAGATGAGACATTTTCAATACATTTAACCGATATTACGGAAAACAATCAATCAATTTAAATATCGATATTTAATATATTGGGTAGATGTGTTTACAAATCAGTAATAAATACTCTGGAGGAAAGTCAATTAATTATAAGTCCAGAACTAAATTTAGCAACCGGGGTTTACCTAATAGAGTCTGATGTAAATGGCAATAAGTTGCGAATGAAATTTGTGGTAGAGTAGCAAGTCAAAAAAGTATTTCAAATATTATTTTTGGGAACGCTAATAAAATAGAATTTAACAAGAGCAATTATCATTATTGCAATACTCAATAAAGTTTAATCTTAATGAAAAATATTCCTTTTCAGATTCTTTTACTTTTAACATTTTCAATTAAAATTGTGTTAGCTCAGAATTTAGTACCTAATGGAAGTTTTGAGAATTATACGAACTGCCCAAATTCAATTGATCAAATTTACTATGCGAGTAGTTGGTTTCAGCCTAATAAATTCCCAGGCGGATTTAGTGTAAATCAGTCAAGTAGTTCTGATTTTTATAATTCATGTTCAAATTTAACTTCGAATGTTTCGGTACCGAATAATTTTATTGGATTTCAAAATGCAAATACTGGGAATGGTTATATAGGTTTACAGTATTATAGCACTTATATTTCAGGAAATGGGTTTAGGGAATATGCTGAGGTAAAACTAAGTCAAGCACTTTTACATGATAAAAAGTATAATTTGAAATATTATGTTTCAATGGCCAATAGCTCACGATTTTCAATCACAAAATTTGATGCGCATTTTTCAATTGATAGCCTACTAGATTCAGCATCATTTGATTTTCTCACAATTCCTGTAATACCCCAAATACAAATTAATAATAGAATTGATGATACTCTAAGTTGGATAGAAGTCACTGGAAGCTATATAGCAAATGGGGGTGAGCAATTCTTAACCATTGGGAATTTTCATGATGGTGCCTTTTGTGATACTATTAGGACTCAGATTAGTCCTAATTTTAACTGTTGTTTTGCATACTATTATATTGATGATGTAAGTTTGGTCGAAGATTCTACCAATGGAATGGAGGAATTAGCACAAATTGAAGTTTCAGTTATTCCAATTCCTGCAAAAAGTAATATTCAACTTAGCTCCCAACAAGTATTTAAAGAAATAACTGTAATGGACATGCGAGGTAAAATGGTGTTGCAACAAAAGCCTTTTAAAATGACTACATTACTTGATATATCGCATTGGGATGATGGTGTTTATTTTGTGAAATGTAAGCTTAAGAATGAGCAAGTTGTGCATAAGAAAATTGTAGTACAGCATTAATAAGTATACATAGGTATGACTATCAGTTAATTAAAAAGGAAACCCTTTCAGATTCCATTGGTTTTATGTCAAGCACGGAGACTTGCGTAATTGAGGTCGAAAAGACAGCCTTTTTTTTTACCCTGATTTATTTTTTTGTCGAATTAATTCTATATTTGGTCTGTTAATATTGCAAGATTAAACTGTATACAATTAATCGCAATAATTAAGCTTTACCTTAAAATTAAACCATACAATTTATGAAAAAATTACTCTTATCGTGTGCTTCATTGCTATTAAGCATAAGCCTTATTGCTCAGCAAGCAAGACTTGTTTCTCAATTGCAAAAACGTAGTGAACCTATTGTTAAAGCAAAAATTAAAGTTAAAAATCCTTCCCTTTTACAGCTAGCAGGTAGCTTGAATTGTGCTACTACTTATACTGCAGGAAGCACTGTAGCCTTGCAATTTACTTTGCTACTCAACAATACTGATTTTGAATACGGTGATTCATTGTCTATCACTTTTCCAACCGGTATCACTCCTATTGGAAGCCCAACCGATCCTATTGGACCCGATGATGGACTTGCCGGATCAGATGGTCCTGAAATTTTAAACGGGGTTTCCGGCCAAACTATTTCTTGGGGCAACAACGATAATAATTATGGTGGAATTGTTGCGGGTGTTGCTTATCCATTTATTGTAAATGTTTCTGTAGCACCGGGAGTATCCGGAGCTCAAATTGCCACTTTTCATGTGTCGGGAGATGGATTTGGAGGTAATGGCGGAGATTTAAATGGTAACATCACTTTACTTGATGTTCAACCACCTTTTGCTGGCTGTACACCCACTACCACTTATACTGTTTCTGCCTGGCAAGAAGCAACTGTTTTAGGCGTTGCTTATAACGATTATGTATGTAACGGACATGATTCATTGCAAACGCGCAATGGATGGCAGTTTTATGATGGTGACGGATATTTTGTAAAATTGGTTGCAGGTGGTCAATACCGAATTACACTGGATTCATGTGTTTCAAATAGTGCAATAACCGTAGTTGATTCAAATGGTGTGAGCGGTAGTATTATACCGGGAGCCTATGTAAATGCTAGCTGTCCGAACCAACTAATTTTTACTGCTCCATATACCGGTAAATATTATATCACTGCGAATTTGGATGAAATTTGTGGAAATGCAGGAACCGCACCTATTGCTTCTGCCGGTATTAAATTGTTAAATTCAGTGACTTGCCCAATAGCTGCGCCTTTTGCAGGATGTACACCCGGCTCAACTTATTCGGTTTCTGCGTGGCAAGAGGCTGCGGCTGCAGGAACTCCCTATACTGGTTTTGTATGTAATGGACACGATTCATTGCAAACCCGAAATGGATGGCAGTTTTTTGATGCCGATGGATATTTTGTGAATTTAATTTCAGGAGGTCAATACCGTATTACGCTTGATTCATGTAGTACAGCGATTGCTATCAGTGTTTCTGATTCGGCAGGTATAAGTGGAAACATCATACCCGGTGCTACTAAAGCTGCAGCTTGTCCCAATCAACTTACTTTTACTGCACCTTACACCGGTAAGTATTACATCACTGCCAGTGTTGATGGTATTTGTGGAAATTTAGGAACTACTGCAATAGCTTCGGCCGGTGTAAAATTGTTGAATTCTGTTGTTTGCCCTGCTGTTGTGCCTGCTCCAATTAACGATACCATTTGTGGCGCAATAGCCTTACAACTTGGGACAACTTATACCGCTTCTACGGTGAGTGCCTCTGCTACTGACCCGCGTGATGCTGATGCTACTGCCGCTGGATACAATTGCGGAACACCAAACAATACACTGTGGTATAGCTATACACCGGTAGTGAGCGATACTTTTTTAATAACCATAAATTCTCCGGTTGGAGGATTAGATACCTGGGTTGGATTATTTGATGCGGCAAATTGCACAGCTCCATTTCAAAGTGGAAAATGTTTACTGGGTCCAACTCCCGGAAATGCTTATTCAGATACGGTAATTTTAACGGCCGGTACCAATTATTACATTATGATTGATGGGTTTGGAGGTTCTGTTGGTGCCTTTGATATTACCTTAACACAACCAACATTTGTTGGACCTCAATTTAACGGATGTCTTCCTTCGGTAGTTTACACAAACACTACTTGGCAAGAACCAACAGCTGTTGGTGTAAATTATACCGGTTATGTGTGCGACGCTCACGATTCTTTACAAAATCTACCGGGTTGGCAGTTTTTTGATGGGGATGGATATGGATTGTATTTAGTTGCCGGTGGCCAGTATCGTTTTAGTCTTGATTCGTGTACTGCACCAATTGCACTAACCCTTTCCGATTCAAATGGTGTAAGTGGAAGCATCTTGCCAAATGCATATGTAAATGCGGCATGCCCTGTTCAATTTACTTACACTGCTCCTTATACAGGTAAGTATTTTTTAAATGCAAGCTTAAATGGAATATGTGGAAATCAAGGTACAGCTGCAATTGGTTCGGTTAGTGTTAAATTATTAAATAGTGCCACTTGTCCAAGTTTACCGGCTGTTCCTGTGAACGATACTATTTGTGGAGCTATTGCAATGACATTGAATACAGTTTATTCCGGCGATAATACTACTGCCTCCTATTCTGATCCAAGAGACAATGATATTGTTACTGCAGGCTTTGGTTGCAGTGTACCCAACAATACTTTGTGGTATAGCTTTACACCGGCTGTGAGCGACACCTTTTTCGTAACTATGTCGTCTCCGGCACAAGGTGGATTAGATGGATGGCTAGGCTTTGTTGAAGCCGATTCATGCAACGGAGCAATAACGTTTGCCGCTTGCTTATCAGGGCCAACTCCAGGTACTTCAGTCATTGATACCGTTATTTTACCGGCAGGAGCAACTTATTACTTATTGGTTGATGGATTTGCCAATGCTGTAGGAACATTTTCACTATCAATTACTCAAGCTAATGGAACAGTTTCTTTTAACGGATGCACGCCATCGGTAACTTATAATGCTACAGCATGGCAAGAAGCAACTGCTCCCGGAGTAGCTTATGCTGGATATGTTTGCAATGGTCATGATTCTTTACAAACCCGCGCTGGATGGAACTTCTTTGATGGTGATGGATATTTTGCTTACTTGGTAGCCGGCGGGAATTACCGAATTACGCTAGATTCATGCGCTGCTCCAATTGGCCTCTCTGTTTCCGACTCAAACGGTGTAGCCGGAGCATTGATACCCGGAGTATTTAGTGCACCTGCATGTCCGAATCAACTTAGCTTTACGGCACCTTATACCGGTAAATATTATATTACGGCTAGTTTAAATGGTATTTGCGGAAATCAAGGAACAGCCCCTATTGCTTCTTCAGGAATAAAATTATTGAATTCGGTTAACTGCCCTGCCACTCCGGCGGTTCCTGTGAATGATACAATTTGCGGAGCCATTGCTTTAACTTTAGGAACTACAGTGAGCGGTAATACAACAACAGCTTCTGTTAACGACCCGAGAGATGCAGATGCAACTGCAGCAGGATTTGCTTGCAGCGCACCGAATAATACACTTTGGTATACCTATACTGCTGCTGCCAGCGATACCTTTTTTATAACGGTAAATTCTCCTGCTGTTGGTGGTCTTGATGCATGGGTTGGGGTATTTGAAGCCGCAGCTTGTAACGCTCCTTTTGTAACAGGTGCATGTTTATTAGGTCCGTTACCGGGAAATACTTACATTGATACTGTTGTGTTTACAGCTGGTTCAACCTACTTTATAATGCTGGATGGTTATTCTGGTGCGGTAGGTAGTTTTGATATTACTTTAACACAAAACAATTCAGTGAATCCGAATTATCCGTATAACGATACCTTGTGTGGTGCAATTAATATGACTTTGGGAACTACTTATTCAGATGATAATACCACAGCAAGTTTAACCGATCCTAACGATAACAATGCTATTAGCGCCGGATTTACTTGTGGTACTCCAAGTAATACGCTTTGGTACACTTATACCCCAACAGTTTCAGATACGTTTTACATAAGTACAAGTTCACCTAATCCGGGAGGATGTAATGTGGCTATTGGTTTATTTGAAGCAGCTAACTGTACATCAGCTCTGAGTTCCGGCAATTGTTTTATTTCGGCTGTGCCGGGTGCGGGAATACATGTTGACACTGTTTTATTAACCGCAGGAACAACTTATTATATTATGGTGGATGGCTTAGCTTCTAGTACAGGCTTGTTCACTATTCAATTAACCAAGGCAAATCATGGAGTTGGAATTGCGAATCAAAATTTAGCAGAGGAAATGGTATTTTATCCAAATCCAACTTCCGGTATGGTACAGGTAATTACTTCAGCTAAAAAAACTGACATAGTTGTATTTAATGCGGTTGGAGAAAAAGTTGTTGAACGTCTGCAGTTATCTGCCGGAATACATACACTTGACTTAAGTCATCTAGCGAAAGGCACTTATACTGTAAAATCGTTTAGCGAAAACAAAGTAAGTGTTAAAAGCCTCATTTTGATACACTAAACATTAAAGGTTTCATCCTACACTCAAATAAGCCTTTCTGTTGCATTGCACACAGAAAGGCTTATTTATTTTATAACTAAAAAACTGAGATATTTTTACGGATTCTCACAATCTTAAACAAACATTTGTGGCATTAAAAAATAAACCTACTTTTGTGCCGACTTATAAAAAAAACAAGCTAAAGCAGGGTATTTTTTGTGGATTTTTAGCTTTACAAAAACAAGTAATAAAACCCTTCAAAATAGCTTTTTGAAATCAACTAGTGTTTAAATACTGAATAAAATGGTACTATCTCAAATGTCAATTCACAATCATGAGCAAGTAGTTTTTTGCAATGATAATGCTACCGGATTAAAAGCAATTATAGCTATACACAATACAGTTTTAGGACCCGCACTTGGTGGAACACGCATGTGGGCTTATGATAACGAAGAGCAGGCGCTTACCGATGTGTTGCGTTTATCGCGCGGAATGACTTATAAAGCTGCCATCAGCGGATTAAATTTAGGGGGAGGAAAAGCGGTTATTATTGGCGATTCTAAAACCATGAAAAACGAAGCGCTCATGCGTAAATTTGGTCAGTTTGTAAATAGCCTTGGCGGAAAGTACATTACTGCCGAAGATGTTGGAATTGGAACCAAAGACATGGAATACGTGAAAATGGAAACCAATTTTGTTACCGGATTACCTGAATCGATGGGTGGAAGCGGTGACCCTTCGCCGGTTACTGCCCTAGGTGTTTACATGGGGATGAAAGCCAGTGCAAAAGAACTCTGGGGAAATGATAGCCTTAGCGGGAAAAAAATTCTGGTACAAGGAATTGGACATGTAGGCGAACACTTAGTACGCTACTTGAACTAAGAAAATGCCATTGTTAGCATTACCGATATTAATTTAGAACGCCTTAAAGAATTGAGCACTGAAACCGGAGCTACAGTAGTTGCTGCCGACAAAGCTTACGAAGTAGACATGGATATTTATGCTCCATGCGCTTTAGGAGG
>DGQS01000214.1 GCA_002389785.1 Bacteroidetes bacterium UBA4408 | reverse complement strand
TATTTTCCATCAAAATAATTTCGTCCAACCGGAGAAATTCCTTCTGTAATAAACGAATGCCCTTCGAGTACATAGCCAATTTTGTGCTTCGCTGCTGCTCGATACATGGTTTCGGCCAAAGCCAAATCAGTTGCTGCTTCAATCTCGGCTACACTGGCGTAAAAAAAGGCGCGAAAAATATCATCGGCTTCTTTATTATCCACCACGTGGGTATACAAATCAACTTTTAGTTTGCCCAATACTTTACGAATATTTTCGGTTGCAATGGCTGAGTTCCAGGTATTGTCGTAATGCACAGCAAGCGGTCGTAAACCCCATTGAATCGCCAAATGCAGCATGTACGATGAATCGGTACCTCCACTCACTCCTACTACACAATCGTAAGTTTTGCCTTTGCCTTTTCTTTTTATTTCAGCAATAATTTCCTGCAATTTTGCTTCTCCTGCTTGCTCACCGGTTCCGTATTGTTGTTTTAAATCGTCAACTTGCTTGCAATAATTGCATACTCCCTTTTCATCAAAACTAATGCTGGCAACACGTTCGTCGTAAATGCAACGGCTGCAAATTTTAACGCTTGCTTTGGTAATATCCTGATTTTGTATCATGCTTATTCTAGTATTCTAGCCGGGTTTCCTGCAATTTTGCTTCCGGCCGGAAATGATTTATTCACAAAACTATTTGCACCAACAATGCATCCATCGCCCAGTGTACAGCCTTTAGCGATAATCACATTGGGGCCAATGTAACAACGGTTGCCAATGGAAGTGGCATCGTACTCGTATTTTTCCTTTCCTCCCGAAACAGCCCACTTTACTGAATCGTGGGAATATATTTGCACTCCGGTTGAAATGGAACAAGTATCTCCAATGCTTAATCCTCCGCTTCCATCCAGGATGGTAAAAGGACCAATCCAGGTGTCTTTTCCAACCTTTACTTTTCCGAATACAGTAGCTGAATCGTAAATGCTTGAACCTTCACCAAATCCAAGGTATTTAGCTTTTTCCCAACGGTCGTTTAGCAGTTCATTGCTTGGTAATACTCGATTGTGGAGGCGCATCATGGTGCTTCGCTTTATTCGATAAAGCCGCCTCAATAAGAGCGATAAGCGTTTGGTAAATAATTGATACATGGCAGTAATACTTCAATTAAAATTTTTCATTGTTTAAAAACAAACGACACCACATCTCAAAATTCAAAAAACTCCATATCAGCAAACGGTGATTAATCTTATCGTTGACATGTTCGTTTACAATTTTCTGGATGTAGGCTTGATCAATAAATTCGGATGAAACGGTTTTTTTATTGAGCAAAAGTTCTTTTACGAAATCGGCATTCTCGCCACGGTACCAGCTTTCGTCAGGAGCTGAGAAACCTTGCTTTTTGCGATTTATAATTTTTTCGGGCATAAAATTCAACATGGCTTTACGCAACACATTTTTACCATCGTCGAATTCTTGATACACTTTTCGCTTGTCGCGGAATTCATTTTCATCAATGCGTTTTTGCGTTTCCAAATTCCCCAACTTGTGACGTACCGGAATTTTTTGTGCAAAATTTACCAGGTCATTATCCAAAAATGGGAATCGCTCTTCTAAACCATTGGCCATACTTAGCTTATCGCCCACCAATAATAATCCGGGTAAAAAAGTTTTTATTTCAAAATACAAGGAGTTTTGAATTTGCTGTTCAGGTGTAACGTATTTTAACTTTGAGTTAAAAGTAAACACCCGTTCAAATACCTCACGCGGTTCATTAAAATCAACTTCCATGCGAACCGTTGGAGTAAACAATTGTTCTCGATCTCCATCCGGCACCAAGCGTTGCCAAAAATCGTAATACTGATTAAAAAAATCTTTTTGGTTGAGCGATTTAAAAATACGGTAGTAGCGCCAAGGATAGCCACCATACAATTCGTCACCTCCGGTTCCCTGCAAGCATACTTTAACAAATTTACTGGCCAATCGGCTGATGTAGTAATTGGGATAACTCATTCCTACACGTAAATCTTCCAAATGATACACCACACGTGGCAAACTCCAACTTAAATCACCTGCATTTATTACTTGTTCGTAATGTTCGGTTTTAAAATAATTGGCCATTAATTCGGCATCTCTGCGTTCATCGTAATTGGCTTCAACACCGGTAACACTGCTCATATCAAAACCACAGGTAAAAGTAGTGAGACGTTGCACTTGTTTACTGGCAATTGCGGTTATTGAGCCCGAATCCATTCCTCCCGAAAGGTAAGAACCAACCGGTACATCGGCAATCATTTGTCGGGTAACGGCTTGTTTAAACAATCGTTCGGTTTCATCCTTTGCCTCTTCAAATGTCATGCTTTCATCCGCTTGGGTGAAATCATAATCCCACCACGAACGGTGCAATACCTCTTTTGAAAGCGCGTCAATACGAACCGTATTGGCAGGCGGAAGCATGGTAATATTTTGAAAAAGCGTACGGTACGAAAATAAATTTTGAAAGGTAAAATACTCGTTAAGCGCCTGCTTATTGAGCTCCATTTTATAATCGGGATGTTTGGTAATGGCTTTAATTTCGGAAGCAAACACTAGGGTTTTTCCCGAAAACCAATAATACAAAGGCTTTACACCAAAGCGATCGCGACTAAGATACAGGCATTTTTCTTTTCGATTCCATGCGGCGATGGCAAACATTCCATTGAGTCGTTCAAAAAAACCGGGACCATAGGCTGCCAAACCTTCACTAATTACTTCGGTATCGGTGGTAGATACAAATTCGTGCCCTTTGCGCATGAGCTCTTGTTTGAGCTCCATGAAATTGTAAACACATCCATTAAAGGTAATTACCCAGTTACCATCCTTACTGCTCATGGGTTGTGCACCTCTAGCCGAAGTATCGAGTATAGATAATCGTTTGTGTGCCAGGGCTATATTTTCCTCTACAAAATACCCTTCTCCATCAGGTCCTCGATGGGCAATAGCCTCGGCCATCAACTTTAAATGATGCAAGGAAAAAGCTTCTCCATTTAAATTATATACTCCAGTAATTCCGCACATAGTTAAAATAATTGTTTAACCGCTTCAAAACGATTGGGCGAATATAACACAAATGCCCCAAATATAGCTTGATGCATTTACCTTCCGCTAGCAATTTGCGAAAGCTGCCTAAAAATTTTTACACATTGCGAAGTTTTATAAATTTGCTACTAAGCTTCAGTTATTGTTCATGATTAGGGTGTGTTTTGTAAACAAACGATACAAGCCAATTTGAAAATTATACTTGTTTTTTACTACGATGAAAGCCTTGGTTGACAAAAAGTACTTACTCGAAAAATATCCCGGAAAGGGCGGATGGACCTATGCACAAATACCTGAAATACCGAGTGATAAGCGAGCTCATTTTGGTTGGGTAAAAGTTAGAGGTACGATTGATGGATTTGAAATTAGCAAATACCATTTGATGCCTATGGGAAATGGAAATTTATTTTTGCCGGTACGCGCCGAAATTCGAAAAAAAATAAAAAAACAAGCCGGCGACACAGTGCATGTTATTTTGTACGAAGATAAGGAACCGTTGGATGTACCGGAAGAATTGTTGCTGTGTTTACGCGATGAACCCATGGCATTTGAATTTTTTGAGAAATTAAGTGAAAGCGAAAAAAAGTATTACATACAATGGATTTATTCGGCCAAAAAAGAAGAGACAAAAATTAACCGTATGGCAAAGGCTATTAATCGCTTGCAACGTGGTTTAAAAATGTATGCACCAACCGAAGTCGCTGAATAAAACAGGAAGTATTCTTATTATCTATAGTAAAAGCATCTCATGAAAAACACAACTTGTTTAAATTGCGCTCAAGCACTAAAAGGCAATTATTGCAGTAACTGCGGGCAATCGGCTTCGACCGACAGGTTAAGCTTAAGTTATATTTGGCACGATATACAGCATGGATTATTGCATTTAGATAAAGGAATTTTATTCACCATAAAAGAGTTATTCAGCAGACCGGGAAAAAGCATAGTTGAATTTATTTCGGGTAAGCGGGTGAAGCATTTTAAACCCCTTTCGTTGGTGCTGCTGTTAGCCGGATTTTACGGTTTTTTAAATTATTATTTTCACATCAACACCTTGGCCGAGAATATTCAAATTACCGGCGACGGTGAAAAAATGGGGGAATTTAAAAACACGGTATCTTCAGCAAGCAATTGGATTTCGCAACATTATTCAATCATTTCCTTGATTCAAATACCCATTTTTGCACTGGGTTCATGGATTTGTTTCAGGAAGAAGAATTATAGTTTTTTTGAGCATTTAATTTTAAATGCATTTATTATTGCGCAGCGTTTGGTGCTTCGATTAGTTGCGTTTCCTATAATTGTTTTATACAATCACACCAAAGAATTATCGCTACTTAACAAGGGTATTGATATTGTAAGTTTACTGCTATTTATGTGGGCCTATTTCCAAATTTTTACCGAATACAGCAAATTGAAACGCATCGGATTAATTTATTTAAGTCTGTTAATTGCTTACGCCTTATTGTTTTTGCTAATGATGGCCGGAATTGGCTTAATAATAAATAAGGTGCTGGTAGAGTGATTTTGAGGGAGGTTTTTTAGTTTATTACTATCGAAAGACGCATACTTGCTCAAGTATGAAGACATGTGCGAGTTGGGAAATTTTTAATTCTTTACAATATGAAAACGACCCAAACTTATTTTGTTGGTTTTAAGGACATTGATAAAATCGAATTAAAACAAAAAATGATGACGTTTTAAGTCTCTTTTATTGATTCATTGAAAAAGGGTATAATTGTACTGTTTCGTAAACGAAAATAATATGACAATGACTGTAATTGAAGTAGCTGAAACACTTGGTTGTTCTGCTCAATATGTTAGAAAACTTCTTCGAGAAGGTAGATTGACCGGCCAAATGCACGGAGATTCTTGGATAATTAATTCTGAAGACTTGGAGAATTTTGATAAAAAAGATTTAAGGATAAAACCAAATTCTATCCCTGATAGGAAATCAAAGAACCGATATTACAAATCGAAATTGAATTGTTTATCATTTTTCTCTGGAGCAATGGGATTAGACTTAGGACTTGAAGAGGCAGGGATAAACATTTTATTAGCTTGCGAAATTGATAATGCAAGCAGACAGACAATAGCCCATAATGATAAAAAGGTTGGTTTGATTGGAGATATTAGGGATTATACTGTAGATGAGATTTTAGAATATGCTAATTTAAAAAATAAAGAAGAGGTGGATATTATTGTTGGTGGGCCTCCTTGTCAAGCATTTAGCACAGCTGGCAAAAGAATGGGGTTTCAAGATGAGAGAGGAAACGTTTTCCTAAAATACATTGATTTAATTTCTGCAGTAAGACCAAAATACGCTGTTATTGAAAATGTTCGGGGCTTACTCTCTTCAACATTATCAATTGATATAGACGACCCAATCCTTTTAGACAATCCGATTGATTGGAAGAAAACTCCAGGCTCATCTCTATATTTCATTAAGAAAAAACTTGAAAAGGAAGGCTACAATGTTTCTTTTAATTTATACAATTCTGCAAACTTCGGAACCCCCCAAGTCCGGGAAAGGGTTGTAATTATTTGCACAAAATTACCCAACCCTGTTGACCATTTGGAACCAACACATTCAAGTGATAAAATATTTAACCTCCCTAAATGGAAGACTTTTAAAGATGCTGTGAAAGGACTTAATCCCAAAAAAGCAACGTCTAT
>DGQS01000091.1 GCA_002389785.1 Bacteroidetes bacterium UBA4408 | reverse complement strand
GAGGTTAAATAAATTAAGATGGAACTTAGCGGCCACAACACTTTTTGAAGCACTATCAAGAAATACACTAAACGTATAGCTGAATTCAGGGCATTTTGAGTGGAATAAATTTTAGGTATGACTTCTCCAATGAGTAAAATTAAAAAGGTCACCACCACCACTTGCACTAAAAATCCAAGCGTAGGATTCGCTGTAAAATCAAACAATACATGAAAGAGGGTTTCTGAAATTACAATTACTCCAACGTTCACCAAGTTATGCGCAACTACAATGGTTGCCAAAAGCTTTTTAGGTTTTTCGAGCAACTGAAGTGCGCGCTGACTGGCGGGAGTGTAGGTGTTTTTTAATTGACTGATTTGACTAGGCACCAGCGAAAAAAATCCAACTTCGGCTGCTGCAATTAAGGCTGAGAAGAAAAGTAATACCAACACAGCAAAGAACCCGGCTACTACCGATGGACTAAGCAATGCCTCACTGTTTATAAATAATAAGTTAGAAAAAAATGTACTGACGGGAATGTCCAATCTAAAAGTGTATTTTGGGTATAGGCCGCAAAGATAAAAAATTGACGGTAGATACCGGATTCTTAAAAATCGAAATCAAAAAATTAAAAAGGTAAATCGTCCGTTTGGCTGCCTGCGGCATTCGCTGTGTTTTCTGTGTGAACAGCTCCTTGCTGCACCGGATTAGCCGCTCCTTCTTCTCGGCGCGAATTGGCAGTGCTTACGATAGAAACTGTATCGCCAACGATTTCGGTTGTATAGCGTTTGTTTTTGTCTTTATCTTCCCAGGAACGCGTTCTGATTTTTCCTTCCAGCAAAATTGTATTTCCTTTTTTTAAATATTTTTCAGCAAATTCAGCTTGACTGCGCCACAAAACAATGTTGTGCCATTCGGTTTGTTCAACTTTGTTTCCGCTTTTGTCTTTGTAATTTTCGGAAGTAGCAAGTGGAAAATTTGCAACGGTGGCTCCCCCTTCAAGGTGACGCACTTCAGGATCTTTGCCTAAGTTGCCTAATAGTATTACTTTATTTATTCCTGCCATTGTGGTAAGAGTTTAGTTTATGGTCTAACAAATTTAAAAAAAATCAACTAGCATTTGAAAAAAAAGCAGCTGTAAATTATTTCTTATAAATAAATGAAAAACAATAAATTAACGCGACAGAAATTGTTCTTTCCCTTTATCTAAAAAAGAAATAAATTTCTCAATATCCGGATCGTAACCTTGTGGCTCGGTTAGCAATTGTTCGTTGTGATCGAGCAGCGTATAATAAGGTTGAGAATTGGTTTTAAAACGGTTGGTTTGAAAATCGCTATACTTGTTTCCCGTTGTTTTCACCTTTTTACCTGTTGTTGGCGAAACATATTTTTCAGCCTCGGGAAGTTCAGTTTTATCGTCAACATATAAAGAAACCAGCACATAATCGTCATTGAGCCTCTGCAATACGCGTGGATCCACCCAAACCTGATCTTCCATTTTTCGGCAATTTACACAGCTCCAACCGGTAAAGTCTACCATTAATGGCTTGCCTACTTTTTTTGCATAAGCCAATGCAAGTGCATAATCGTGAAAGCAATTTAAATTGTGCGGACAATGTTCGGGAGAGGTTCCTTCAATTATTTTTTTCTCGGCTCCTCCACTGCCACTTCCCATGGCCCATCCTTCGTTGTAAAAGGTAGGAGGAGGAAATCCACTGATTAATTTTAAAGGCGCTCCCCACATTCCGGGAACTAAATAAACTACAAACGAAAAGGTTATTATCGCAAAAATTAGCCGCGGAATGGATACATATTTTAATTCACTGTCGTGCGAAAATTTTAATTTTCCCAAGAGGTAAAATCCTAAAAGCGCAAAAATGATAATCCACAAGGCAATAAAAACTTCTCGCTTCAAAATTCCCCAATGGTAGGCTAAGTCAACGTTTGATAAGAACTTAAGAGCCAAAGCCAATTCCAATAATCCTAAAACTACTTTCACCGAATTGAGCCAACCACCCGATTTGGGTAGGGAGTTAAGCCATCCCGGAAAGGTAGCAAACAAGCCAAAGGGCAATGCCAGCGCCGATGAAAATCCAATCATACCAATTACCGGATTAATCACATTACCGCCAACTGCGGCTTGTACCAATAAACTTCCTATGATGGGACCCGTGCACGAAAAACTAACAAGCGAAAGGGTAAAGGCCATAAAAAATATCCCAATCATTCCACCTTTCTCACTGGCTGCATCTGCTTTATTGATCCATGAATTTGGAAGGGTTATTTCAAATGCACCTAAAAATGAAACTGCAAATATTACGAAAATGATAAAAAAGGCCATGTTCACCCACACGTTACTGGCCATGGCATTCAGCGCATCGGGGCCCAACGATAAAGTAATGAGCATTCCTAAACTAACGTAGATGGCGATAATCGAAAAGGAATAAAGCAAAGCATTGCTGATACCTTGTTTGCGCGTTTTGCTTTGTTTGGTAAAAAAACTTACGGTAAGCGGAATCATTGGAAACACGCATGGTGTAAGAAGGGCAAGCAATCCTCCTAAAAAACCGGCAATAAAAATTCCCAAGGCCGATTTCTTTTCTTCAACTTGCGTTTTTAACGGTTCAGTGTTTTTTTTTTCAGCAGGTTTAACTTCTGCCGGACTAGTACTGCTGTCTTTTGCCGGTGAGGTTGTTTCCGGTTCTGTTGCTGGTGGGGTAACAACAGCAGGACTTGCTGCTTTCGTTTCTTCGGTCACACTTGCTCCATCAAGTTTCACTTCAAATTCAACGGTTTCTGGAGGAAGGCATTTGGTATTATCGCAACACATGTATTCTAAACTTCCTTTAATTGTAAATGCTTTGTTGCTGAGCAATTTTACTTTTTGTTTAAAAATTGCTTCGTGTTCAAAGAATTTCAAAAGCATACCAAAATTTACATCTTGCTCTTCAATTGCTTTTCCTTCGGTTACTTTACCGATCAGCGAATAATTGTTGCTTTTTTCAAAGTTAAAGGAAGTAGGCACCGGCCCATCGTTTGCGATGTTTTGTGAATACACATGCCAGCCCTTATCGATACTTGCTTTTAAGGTAATTTCAGCTTCAGAATCGCTGATTTTTTTGGACGAAAAATTCCACTTTACAGGAGAAAATACTTGTGCTTGTGTGAGGTTTATTCCTAACAGAACTGCTAAGAAAACTACTGTTTTCGTAATTTTTAGTTGCATCTTCGGGTAAAATTGTGGGGTAAAATTAACAGTTAAAACCGAATAAAAAAGTGCATCAAAACAGCCTGGATACAGATTGATGTTAAAAAATCAAAAGCGGAAATAAATTTAGATGAACCACTCGAAAAGTTCTTGAATACTCAATGCCTTTTTTTCGCTGTTGTTTAGGTCACGTTTTATTCGCCCTTCGGCCAGCTGAATGATCCGATTGCCATAACTGTGCGCAAATTTAATTTCGTGTGTAATCAGCACAGCTGTGAGTTTGTATTCGCTAACGAGTTGTTGGGTAAGTTCCATCACCTTCAAGGCTGATTTTGGATCGAGTGCTGCTGTAGGTTCGTCGAGCAAAAGCACCTTGCTTGAATCCATTACACTCATGAGTAGCGTAAGCGCCTGACGTTGTCCGCCCGATAAAATGCCCATCGCAACATCCAATTTATTTTCGAGCCCCATTTGCAGCACAGATATTTTATCAGCAACTTTCTTCCGAAAAGCATCATCAATGCCAATGCGCAATTGCTTTTTGGAAGTACGCAAGGAGGCAATGCGAAAATTGTCAAGTATACTTAAATCAGGAGCTGTTCCGGTAATAGGGTTTTGATAGATTCGTGAAATAAATGTACTGCGCTGGTAATCCTTCATTGTTGTAACGTCCTTACCGTCGATGAGAATACGACCGGTATCAACAAACATACTTCCGGCAAGCAAGTTTAGCAGCGTAGATTTTCCGCTTCCATTGGCTCCCACCACAACCATAAATTGGCCTTCGGGAATTGCTAAATTAAGCTCATTTAATGCAACTACAGCAGATGAGCTCTCGGCATTAAATACTTTTGTTGCATGAACCAATTGTATCATAGAATATGATTGAACCGCTTTACAATTTTACCAATTTAGCGGTTTGACTATCGGCTGATTTCAAGTAATAAATACCCTGCGGTAAAAAAGATACATCGATTTGCTTCACACCGTTTTGTTGCAATAAAAGTTGACCTTGCACCGAATATAATCGAACATCTGTTTCTTTTGTAAAATACAATGGGCCATCGGTGATCGGATTGGGATAAACCACAAAATTTTCAACAAAAACAGGAGGAGCAAATTCCCAATCGGCTGAATTTGAGGCTCGAGGACTTGGTTGATTAAATTGTACTAAGTTATCGGAACCATTCGGTAAACGACCATAAGAAACATCAGCTGGAATATTGGCAAAGGAAATGGAATCAACAATGCTGTTTCCATCGGGAGCCACCAATACCAGTACTTCACCACTTGATCGAAGTTTGAAAGGTGTATGTAAAACTCCTTGATTTTCCTGATGATCGGCCCAAATTAATAAAAATCCTTTGGGCTCGATGATGGTTTCGCGACTACCCGAAGGAAAAGTGTATTTGGTTAAATTTGAAAGTTGATCTGTTAGATAATATCCCTCCAAATCTACAGGAAAATCAGTGGGATTGTAAAGTTCAATCCAGTCATCATTTTCGTTGTAAGGGTCTTTTAATACATTTTTATTGGTGGAATTTATTTCATTAATCAAAATAGACTTACGGTACCTGAAATTTGTATCCGGGGCAAACACCGCAGTAAAACTCGAATTGCCGGTTAAACTAACGATCATCGGATTGCTTGTACTGCTTTGTGTGCCTGTCCAGTTAACAAATTTATATCCCGGTTTTGGAATTGCTTTCAGGCTAATGGGATTTCCTTCAAAATAAATACCTTTCCAAGGATATACTGAACTAGTAATTCCATCGAGCTTTGGATTTACACGAATACTGTTTATTTGTATTTCGCCTTGTGCTTTATTGTTTACATTCAAGGTTACACGAGCAGTATCGGTTAATTGAGGAAATTTTTCCATGAGTCGAATGCGATCGTTAACCGGACGATAATTGGCAAATTGTAAAAACTCTGTCATGTTCGAATTCCATTTGGTAAGACTCGGAATCTCCAAATAGCGGTCGGGCAAAGTTGTTGCAATACTTGGATAGCCCCAACGCCTAACGTGTTCTAAAATATCGTTCGACAGTTTATTTTCTTCATCAGCTATTTTGGCGCTCACCACGCTTGCAGAAAAGGTACTGTTTAATACATCTGCATAGCGATTGATAAAATCACGTTCAAAGGTGCTATTGGTAAGTAATCCACGTATTAATCGAGTATAAGCTTCATAGTCAGGATCAGCAGAGGTGGCTCTTTTTAAACCACCGAAAGTACTGGCAATTTTCCCACAGGATGCACCAAAACCCCCATCCATATCATAAATCACCCAGCGCCAGCGACCATCATGTCCATAGGCAGCATTGGGCTCGTAATGAGCCGTTTTTTTTCTCCAATAGCGCGTATTGTTGTTCGGAAAATCGATATTCCCAATATAACTTTCAGCAATGATAAAATCCATGTAGTTTTCGAGGTCCATTTGTGTGGCTGCATATTCATAATTGGCTGTATTATTCATATCAGCAGAGGATACAAAATCAACCAATTGTAAATACGGATCCTCATCTCCTTCGTTTCCTTCGGTTAAAGTTCCTTTAAGTTCTACCATCACAAAATTTTCGCTTTTGATGTTGTAATTATATTGAAAATAGGCATCGTCAAATCGTTCTTTGATACATTGTATGCCCCAATATTCACCATCAATAAATACAGTCACCAACTTATAATTTGGTACCTCCAGTTTTAATCCTTCACAAATACGATCACCTAAATTATCGCGCGGAAAACAATCCGGACGGTGACCACCGTTGCGTAATACGAGTTTATCAAAAACGGCAATTTCTTTATCATCAAAGAACTTGTATTTAAATAAATCGCGTCCTTCTAAGCTGCGGCTCGATAAGCGAATCGATTTTTGTGGAGCATGTCTTCCTCCGTTTCCATTCATCTCACCTTTTACATAGCGGTCAAATGCAAGTGTGCCATCTTTGTTAAAATATTCAAGATATAGATCTCGCGCCCATTCGTCGGAATTGTAGGAATAATTTCCTTCAAAAAACGGGTCGCTCGGACGAACATTTCCATACACATATATTCCGGTATCGTTATCAAATAAGTTACCCTCGTTGGTACTGATTGAAATTACCGGAAAATTATAGCGTGCTTCAAGCAAAGGATCAATAATGTAAGTGCGTGTTTTGGTGCGACTGGCAATCATGTTTGCTTTAAATGCTTTTGCCTTTACCACATTTATTTTAAATACATTTCCATAAGGTGGTAACCAGCCTCGTGTATTTGATTTAGATGTATCGAAATTTGGTTTTGTTAAATCTAGCCCGGGATTGGTAGGAATCATTGAAAAATAATTTGGGTCAGATGCTCGGTTAGTCAGTTTTATTGGGCCGTTTACGAGTGGCGAATTACTCGTTGGCTCCGATCCATCTAGGGTATAACGTATGATAACACCGGGGTCGGCATGGTCGATAAATAAATCTATGGTATCTGAATAGTATCCCGCCGGCAATGAAAAATCAGGGCTTAACAAATTCCCATCAAAATACGCTATACCATTATTGGAGCTTCTAGGACTCGGCACCTGAAAGTAAGCAGCTGCAGTTGAACCATCGAGTTTTCGGCCATAGGAAACATTGTCGTTTAAAAAAGGAAATTTAAGTTTATTCAGAATATGTTTTGAGGGATCGCTCAGGTATACCGTTTCTCCTCCCGAGTTTAAAGTAAAATTGCTGTGCAAATAAAAGCCCAATTTACGGTCCTTGCCCGAAGCAAATACGAGTATAAATTCACCTGCAGCAAGTGTTCGATTGGGGAAAATCCATTTTAATAATTGAGTTGAGTCATCGCTAAGCGCTAAACCCTGCAACGAAACTACCTCCGTACCTGCATTGTAAATTTCTATCCAATCTACATTGTCATTGTCTTCGTCTGTGATTCCCAATTCATTGGATGCTTGCACCTCATTAATTACAAGCGATTGCGCATTTCCAAAATGACACAAAAGCATTAAAAGGAAAATTAGTTGGTTCTTCAATTTTTTTCTACACATATTACAAAAATACTTCAATAAATTTGTTTAATAGAAATTGAATAGTTAAATTTTAAACAAGGTTGCTCACAAAAGTTTACCCTTGTTTCTGAAAGAAGGAGCTGCTACAAAAAGCAAAACAATTAGTGAAGTAATTAGCTTTAAAAGATTTGGATTGATTCCCAACGATAAGGTAAAAGCCAATATCAGTCTAAATACAATGGAGCCGGCAACAACGGCTAAAATGCTTGAAAGTATTGATTTTTTTCCGAGAAGTTGCAGTAGTGTTTCACCAATCATGACTGCACCTAATCCTAAAATTACAATTCCAATACCCATGTTGATGTCGGCAAAACCTTGCAGTTGCGCTACTAAGAAACCACTCAACGCTACCAATGAATTTGAAATTCCCAAGCCAATAATTTTCATGCGAGAAGCATTAATCCCTTGCGCTTGCACCATGATTTCATTATTCCCGCTCGCCCTCATGGCTATTCCAAAATCTGTTTTCAACAACCAGTATAGGCCTATACAAACAATTGCAACCACCAACAACACTATTAACAATTGATAAATTTCGACCGAAACAAACGTTAGTATCGGAGTAAAAATACTGTTCACGGCAACTAAGGGAATATTCGATTTACCCATGATCAATAAATTTATTGAATACAGCGCGGTCATTACCAAAATACCTGAAAGCAATGCATTTACTTTTAGTCGAGTATGTATTATTCCTGTTAAAATTCCGGCGAATGCTCCACTTAAAATTGTGATAACCAATGCAAGGACAAATGGATATTGTTGACTCAATAATGCCCCGGTAATTGCTGCCCCCAGAGTGTAGGAACCATCGGTGGTTATATCGGGTATAGAGAATATACGCATACTGATATACAAGCCCAACCCAAGGCTTGTTAAGCATAAACCCAAAAGTACAGCAGTGAGGTAAAAATTCATGGCTAGTAATTAATACACAGAAAAACTCTGATCTACTTTAATACCAAGTATATCAGCTACTTTTTTATGGATGATTTTTTTACGGATTTTTACGAGTTCACTAGCCGGTAATTTCTCGGAAGGATTTGATAAATAACTAACGGCCTGCTTGCCTGCTTGATATCCCCACAGGTACATATCGGCTCCGTAAGCGGCTAAGGCGCCGCGGGCAACTAATCCAGATTCACTGGTAAACACCGGAATTTTTGCATCTGCACAGTTTTTAGCGATGGTTTCAAAGGATGCAAAAACAGAATTGTCGGGTAAAGCAAAAAAAGCATCGATGTTTTTAGCTATCAGCGATTGCACCACCAGTTGTGTTTCGGATGAATTGGAAACTGATTGCGCAAACACTTCAATACCGGAAACTTTACATTGTTGCTGTAAATGCGAAAAAGCGCTTACTGATTGAGGTTCGGCCTGATTGTAAATCAAGCCTAATTTTTTTACTCTAGGACAAACTTCTTTAATCAATGCAACAGAGGTATCAATATACTGAAGGGTCTCATAAACACCAAACAAATTAGCGGGTGCTTTTCCTGATGCATCAAGCAAACCGGCCAATTCAGGACTTGGAGCAACCATCATGCATACCGGTATTGTTTTACTTTTTTGAACCGCTGTTATAGTGCTTATGGTAGTGTTTGTAGCGAGTAAATTTACCTTTTCGGAAACAAAGTAATCGCAAATTTGCGTAAGCGTAGGTATATCGCCTTGAGCATTCCGATACAACACATGTATGGTTTTTTTCTCTTCGCTAAAACCATTCTCAGCCAAGGCGTCAAAAAAGCCTAATTTAGCTTGTGCTAGCGTTTCGTCTTCAAATGCATCCATAAAACCAATTACCGGAATCCCTTTGCCGGCCTTTTTACTTTCGCAACTGAAAACGACGAATAAAAGAAGTAATAAGGTGTATTTTTTCATAAACTACAGGCCTTTTTTCTAGGTTCAATTAATACTTAAATTCAACTGTTTTTATTACCGAATCGTGCAAGCTCAAATATACAGGGCAGGTAAGTGCCGCTAATTCAAGAATCCTTTTTTCCTTATCGGAATAGTTGTTTTTTGGAAAGTAAATAGTGAGCTTAATTTCACCAACCT
Source organism: Bacteroidetes bacterium UBA4408 (assembly GCA_002389785.1). GTDB lineage: Bacteria > Bacteroidota > Bacteroidia > UBA4408 > UBA4408 > UBA4408. Next base: position 6,831 of record DGQS01000091.1, on the reverse strand, counting down.
TGCGAGGGTTACTGGCCATAATTTTGGTTACAGAAACATCTGTCCCAACCAAATCTATTGAATGTGTGTTAGCAGCAATTCCCATTAGTGTAAGCATGCAACTGCCCAGTGAAGAGCAAAGCAAATCGGTGGGTGAAAATGACTCGCCTTTTCCATGATTATCAAGCGGCGCATCGGTTATTATTTCAACACCGGAAGCGACATGAGTAGCCTGCGTTCTTAAATTTCCTGGATAATGAATTTTAATTGTTTCCATGAACAAATTTAATTTTTAAATGTTTAAGATGTATATTTGTAAGGTGTTTCATCACTTATGAAAAAACTGCTCTGCATAATTACAATTTTTTTAAGTCACATTCATTCGCTATCTGCACAAACAGTTGCTGCCTCCGAAAATGAAGGTGTATTGTACCGACATGAAGGAAGCTTGGGAATTTCGCTACATAGCCGTGGATTTGGTTTAACCTATCACAATGGTAAGCACATTACCGGTAAATCCAAACGCATCTTTGAAATTGATTTGCTTACGATGAAGCATCCTAAGGAAATTAAATCACTCAACCAATACTACGATAAAACGAGAAGTTTTGTATACGGCAAATTGAACAGTTTAGCTATTCTTCGTGGTGGAATTGGTTTACAACGCGCACTTTATCAAAAGGAAGATCCGGGAAATGTGGAGGTACGCTATAGCTTCTATGGAGGGGCATCACTTGGTTTTGCGAAACCTGTGTACTTGTATATTTTGGAAGAATCAAACGATCCTTATAGTCCCAACAAAGTAATTGAGAAATACAATCCCGACAAGCACCCCATCGATATAATTTATGGAAAAGCACCTTTGGGATATGGGCTTGAAAAAACCATTGTTCACCCCGGTTTATACGCCAAAGCGGGAATTAGTTTTGAATGGGCAAGCGACGAAGAAAAGTTGCGCTGCCTTGAAATAGGGGTAGTTGCAGATTACTACCTTACTTCTATTCAGCTCATGGCATACAACAAAGCAAATCCTTTATTTACCACCTTCTATGCGAGCTTGGCTTTTGGTCGCAGATGGAATTAACTAGCAGCATGGCATTCGAAGAAGTACTACCAACTGAAGAAAAACAGTTCAGAAAAAAACCTGAATGGTTGCGCGTGAAACTGCCAACCGGAAAGGAATACGCCCAAGTTCGAAAATTAGTTAGCGATCATAAATTACATACCATTTGTGAAAGCGGAAATTGTCCAAATATGGGCGAATGTTGGGGTGCTGGAACGGCAACATTTATGATTCTTGGAAATATTTGTACACGATCTTGTGGATTTTGTGCAGTTGCAACCGGACGTCCGTTAGCTGTTGATTTGAACGAGCCAATGCGTGTTGCACAATCGGTTAAATTAATGGGTGTAAAGCATTGTGTAATTACCTCGGTTGACCGCGATGACTTAAAGGACGGTGGTGCGACCATTTGGAAGCAAACAATAGCAGAAGTAAGAAAGCAAAGTCCGGGAACAACCATGGAAACGCTTATTCCGGATTTTCAAGGAAAATGGGAAAATTTGCAACAAATAATTGAGGCAGCACCCGAAATTGTGAGTCACAACCTTGAAACCGTGCGCCGATTAACCAAACAAGTGCGCATTCAAGCAAAATATGACCGTAGTTTAGAAGTATTGAAAAGACTGAAACAAGCAGGTATCAAAACCAAGTCGGGCATTATGTTGGGACTGGGAGAAACCTACGATGAAATAAAAGAAAGCATGCAGGATTTAAGAAGTGTTGGCGTTGATATTTTAACTTTGGGACAATATCTTCAACCAACCACCAAACACTTGCCGGTTGTGACTTATATTAAACCTGAACTCTTTGAAAAATTAAAAAAGGAGGGTTTAGAAATGGGTTTCCGCTTTGTTGAAAGTGGACCTTTGGTACGCTCATCCTATCATGCTGAAAAGCACTTATTTTACAAAATATACCTAACCCCAATTTCCATCCAATGAAAAAAATCATTCTTACGTTTGCGCTACTTCTTACTACTGTTAGCGTTTATTTAATTGTTGGCAAATCAAGTTATACCGCACGAACCGAAACACCTGCTATTTTTAAAGAGCAAATAGGAGGAGCCATTGATTATATTTTACAATTAACGGCGAATCGCAAAACAGGTAAAATTGATTTGGCGGATGTTGCCAAAACTCGTGCTGCAATACAAGCAGCTGCACAAAACCGCAGTGCGGCCGGTTTGATGCTAAATTGGGAAGAAATGGGTCCAGATAATGTGGGTGGACGTACGCGTGCATTGATGCTGGATAAAGATTCGGTAGACGTAGTATATGCAGGTGGTGTTGCAGGTGGTTTGTGGAAATCAACCAATGGCGGGCAAACCTGGAGAGTGTTGTTTGATAAGTTTGAAAGCAATACAGTTTCGTGTATCGCTCAAGCTATAAATGGTGATATATATGTGGGAACCGGTGAAGGACACTATAGTTTGGGATCATTTAATGGAACGGGAGCAGGAGGGATGATTGGTTCCGGAATCTGGAAATCGACCAACCGCGGTGCCAGCTGGACACGACTAGCATCTACCATTCCTACAACTGCCAATAATTATGTAGCAGCATTTGCTTTTGTAAATGAAGTGGCAACATCACCACTTAACGCACAACGTGTTTATGCCAGCACCAACAATGGATTGCGGGTGAGCGATGATGGCGGGCAAACATGGATAAATCCAATTCATACAGCCGAAGCCAATCAGAGTTCAGGCGATGTAAAAGTGGGTAGTGATGGTACTGTAATTGTTTCCATTGATAGCCACGTGTATTTATCGCCCAATGGTAATGACAATACCTTTGTTTATAAATCGGGTACAGGTACCGGTAAACTGCCTGAAACCGGAGGCTCGCGCGTTGAATTTGCATTTTCAGCACAAGATCCAAATTATATTTATGCTTGTATGGCGGCTACTAATGGGTCGCTTTACGCTGTTTACAAATCAATTAATAAGGGAAATTATTGGAGCAATATTTCGGTTGCCGGCGTTAATCCGCTGGGTAGTCAAGGAACCTATGATAATGTAATTGCTGTTTCACCCGCAAACAAGGATAGAATATTTGTTGGAGGTCAGTCATTTTGTGTGTGTAATTCTGCTGCGCAGCCATTGCCCGATTGGAAATACATTGGTAATTCGGCTACTTCAAACTTGCATGCCGATAACCATGCAATAGTGTTTAATCCTGTGAATCCGGATATCATGTATGTTGGTAATGATGGTGGAATTTACAAAACACTTAATTCAAGTACCAACGTTACAGATGGTCCCGATTTTAAAAGCATGAATAAAGGATACAATGTAACCCAGTATTATGCAATCGCGCCAACTGCAATTGGTGATGTAGTAGGAGGTTGTCAAGACAATGGTTCAAAGTACATTGTTTCGCAAGGAGGTTTTTCTCAGAGCGCACAAACTATTGGTGGTGGCGATGGAGGTTATACAGAAGCTTCCTTTTTATTGCCAAAAGTTTTTTTTACAACAGTGTATTATGGCTATTTGGGAAGAACATTTAATGCTTCTTTTGGATCAAGTTTTTACAGCAAACGAATTGAAAATTTACCTAATTATAACGAACCCGGATTTGCCAGTTTCATTACTCCTATTTCATTGTGGGAAAGTTTTAATGATCCTTTAAGCCCCGATTCAGTTCTTTATACCTACAAGGCAACCGATAACCTAGCTGTGGGCGGAGTTAATTTAATTAAAAGTCAGATTACAAGTGCTAACAGTCCTGATAAATTGTATTTAAGCGATACTAACAAAGTAGCTCACACGGTGGGTGAAACGGTAAAAGTTCGTGATTACCTGCAATCGCGCATAGCGGTTGGATTTACAAATAGTGTTTGGATTACCAAAGATGCAATCAGCGAAAGTGGTCCGGTTCGCTGGATGCCAATTGGTTCAAGTACGGCTAATCCTGCTTCCTTGCGATTTTTTGGACAAGCAAAAATTCTTCGTTTTTCGGCTGATGGAGATTATTTGTACGTAGGTACATTTGCCGGAGATTTATTTCGTTTTTCAAATTTAAAATCAATCACCTATGCCGATACATTAACAGGCGAAATAGGGCATCCGAATTGTCAGGTCGATTGTAAAAAGATTGCTTCTTTCACGAATCGTGCATTGTGCGGAATAGCGATTGATCCGAAAAACAATGACAAAGTGGTGGTTACATTAGGAAACTATGGGCATGCCAATTATGTGTATGTTACTCAAAATGCTACTTCTGCGACACCTAGTTTTACAGTGATTCAAAACGGCTTGCCTCCAATGCCGGTTTACGATGCATTAATTGACATGAACAACACCAATAATATTTTGCTCGGAACCGAATATGGAGTTTGGGCATCTGACGATAATGGTGCAAGTTGGAGTCAAAGCAGTGGATTCCCTTTTGTACCGGTATTGTGTTTGCGCCAGCAGTTATTTCCTTATTCGGCAAGCGTTTCAAGTACAGGAAACATTTATGCAGGAACGCATGGACGAGGTGTATTTAAAACCAATTCGCTGGTTGGAGTGAAAGAAAATCCATCCACAGATACACAAAGCAAATTTCATTTGCAGTTAAGTCCAAACCCTGCCATCGATAAAATAAGAGTTAATTTCACCAAAGTTACCGACGAAAAAGTGGAAGGAAGTATTTATTCATTGCAAGGAAAATTGATGCAAAAATTAAGTAATGCTGATTTTACAAATGTTTCGGGATTTGAAATTTCTACTGAAAATTATGAAGCTGGAACATACCTAATACAAATTAAACAAGGAAGCACTGTAGCTGTAGCCAAATTTGTAGTAGTAAAATAGTAGTTCGCTCTGGATTCGAATAGGTAAACTAAACTTTAGCTTCTCCAATTAAATACAAAAAACAGTTAAATACCTTTAAAATAAAGCCACCAGTAATGGTGGCTTTTTCTATATTTGTCGCTCATAAAAAAATTAACTTAATGGGAACAACACGAATTGCAATTAATGGTTTCGGACGCATTGGACGGGTATTTTTACGTGCCTTGCTAGAGCAGAATAAAAATATAGACGTAGTTGCAATCAATGATTTAACCGACACCAAAACACTTGCGCATTTATTTAAATACGATTCGGTACACCGCAAATTTTCGGGAACTGTAGCGCATGGTGAAAACGACATTGAGATAAATGGAAAAAAAATTCTGGCATTCAAAGAAAAGGATCCTGCAAATTTACCCTGGAAGGATTTGGCCATTGATATAGTGATAGAAAGTACCGGTTTTTTTCTTACCAAAGAAGGAGCAGGTAAGCATTTGCAAGCAGGTGCAAAACGTGTAATTATTTCAGCCCCTGCTGCTGACGCCGACATTAAAACAGTTGTGCTGGGCTGCAATGCTGAGATACTTGATAGCAAAGACCAAATTATTTCAAATGCTTCTTGTACTACCAATTGCGCCTCTCCCATGCTGAAAGTGCTCAACGATAATTGGGGAATTGAATATGCATTTGTAAATACCGTTCACTCTTACACCGGCGATCAACGCTTGCATGACGCTCCTCACAAAGATTTGCGTAGAGCAAGAGCAGCAGCTGTTTCGATTATTCCAACCACAACGGGAGCCGGAAAAGCGATTTCAAAAATATTTCCACACCTGGAAGGAAAAATAGGAGGAACCTCGGTTCGCGTACCTGTACCGGATGGTTCACTAACAGAAATTACCTGCGAATTCAAGAAAAATATAACCGTAGCAGAATTAAACGAAGCATTTAAAAAAGCCGCAGCCGGTGAATTAAAGGGCATCTTGGAATACTCCGATGAACCTTTGGTTTCAATTGATATTGTTGGAAACCCACATTCTTGTATTTTTGATTCTGAAAGTACTCACGTGTTAGGAAACATGGTTAAAATTATTGGCTGGTACGACAACGAATTTGGTTATTCAAATCGATTAGTTGATTTGGTTGAGAAGATTTCAGCAAACTAATATTCCTCCTGTATCACATTTTTAAACAAGCTTCTCACACTAACTACCGTGAATTAATTTTTTTATTTTGAAAAAAGAACAACTGATTCTATTGCTGCTTGCCTGCATTAATTTTACCCACATCACCGATTTTATGATCATGATGCCCTTGGGACCACAATTAATAAGGATAATGCATATTAGTCCTTTGCAGTTTAGTTACCTGGTATCGGCATACACGTTTAGTGCCGGTGTATCAGGTTTTGCCGCTGCATTTTTTGTAGATAAATACGATCGAAAAAAGGTTTTACTTACCGGTTACATTGGTTTTATTGTTGGAACTTTTGCTTGCGCTTTTTCACCCACCTACCATTTATTGTTAGCCTCGCGCATTTTGGCCGGAACTTTTGGTGGTTTAATAAGTGCTCAAGTGCAATCAATTGTTGCCGATACCTTTCCTTTTGAACGTCGTGGAAAGGCAATGGGTACTTTAATGGCAGCCTTTTCAGTTGCATCAGTGGTAGGTGTGCCGCTAGGCTTATATTTCGCAACTGTTTATAATTGGCAATTTCCATTTATGATCGTAGGTGGGCTTGGACTCATCATCATTCCGTTGGTATATTTCTATATTCCCAACATGGTTGAGCATATCCAAAAGCATGAAACCAAGCCCAATCCATTCGCTGTAATTACAAATATTTTAAGCAACAACAATCAATTAAGGGCCTTGTTGCTCACCAGTACACTCATGTTTGCCCATTTTATTATTGTACCGTTACTTTCGCCTTTTATGGTTGCCAATGTGGGATTTACCGAGCATCAACTCACTTATATTTATTTGGTTGGAGGAACCTTAACTATTTTTT
>DGQS01000084.1 GCA_002389785.1 Bacteroidetes bacterium UBA4408 | reverse complement strand
GAAATATATTTGAAAGGTATATGCTAAAATTCCTAACCATGCACCAAACGAAGAAAGGTCGTTGCTGTTTAGCGCAAAAACCTGATCGGCATAAGCACCCATCACATTTGCAATGAGCACTTTTTTTGATAAACCCAACACGAAACGAATCAACCCACTGAGTTTAAATGAGGCTGTGTCGTTTTGAGATCGATCTGTAATTTGGTCGGCAATTTCATGAAAGCGAATAATGGGTCCTGCTATGAGTTTCGGAAACAGAATAATGTAGAGTTGATAGTCCCAAAAATTCTTCAATGGTGCATGAACCCTTCGGTATACATCAACTACATAAGTTACAGTTTCGAAGGTGTAAAAGGAAATTCCAATTGGGAGAAGCAATTTTGTCCAATCCCACTCTTCAAAACCGGTTGCATACAATACCTCATTCCAGTTTTCGATAAAAAAATTAAAGTATTTAAAGTAAAACAACAGCCCAAGGTTCATACTCAGGGAGAGCACAAGAAATAGTTTTTGCTGCCATTTTTTTTCTGCATAATACATTTTACGAACCAGGAAAAAATCCAGTATAGTGGTTCCAATGATTACAAATATGAATTTTGGAGCTCCCCAACTGTAAAAGAAAACACTGGAAAAAAGTAAGAAAATGTTTTTAAATTTTACCGGCAGTAAATAATAACCAATAAAAAACAAGGGTAAAAAATAAAGAAGAAAAATACTGCTACTGAATACCATCGTTTTTTATGTCTATTTTCCTTTTTGCAAATCATACAAACGTTTAATTTCCCAAGCCATAGCCTCGTTAAAGGAACAATTTGTTTGTGTAGCACGGTTTGAAATTTCAAGAAGTTGCTGATTGTTTTTGCGAATTTCAGTTTTGATTTGATTCATTTTTTCGATTGCCTCTTCTGTTCCATAGTCCATTCCATATCCGTACACCGCATCTAAGTCGATTTGCTCCGCTACAGAAATATATTTTTCGGCGGCCTTTTTTTTCACTGCAGCATACCATTCGGCATTATTCACGATTATGTTTCGATAGCCGTGCACCACCGAATCAATAAATTGTTTTGGAGCCTTGTAAGCTGTGAGGTCGGTGTTTATGACGTATTCAATATCTTTCATCAATTGAGCTTCTTCAGAGATATTATTCTTTACAGCTTTTTGTTTAACATCCGCCATCCAATTACTGTCGTTTTTTGCTTGTTTTTTAAGCATTTCGCTCTTTTGATCGCGGTTCATGCAAAACACCGGAAATGCTTTTTCAATAAAGCCATAAGGAAACAAATCATAGGTTGCTTCTGAAGCCATGATCACAACCACATCGCGCCCAAGAATTTCATCGCCGTAGTGCAAACCGCCAACAGCTTTTTCTTGTTTGACATTATTTATATAAACACTGTTATTGTAATACCAATACACATCACGTTTAAAAAAGCGATTGGGCAAATCGAGTCCGGTTATCTGCCACCAATAACTGTCGCCAATTGCGAGCAAATCAGGTTTAACCTGATTGTCGTTTTTTTGAGTTTCAAGTTTAAAATAAGGAACCGGTTGATGAAACATGGCTTGTTGAAGATTCATCAGCTCTTCAACATCGTGTTCTTGCTCTCGTAAACTATCACTTAAGTAAACGGTGTATTTGCTCACATCCGGCAAGTCAATGTTGCGTTTTTTTTCAACATACCGAACAATTGTATCGGTACTTAAAAAGGTTCCATGGGGAGTATAATGTACTCCCAACTCAGGATACAAGGCATATCGAGAGCTTCTTTTTTGTGCCAGAAACCAGGAGTTTAAATCGATGTAATTAACACCGTATTTGATAAAAGCAGCAGAATACACACTGTGATTATTGAATTGCTTTTTTTGACGATTCATGTATTCGGGCAAAAACTCATTGTAAAAGGAAGCTTTTCCTGGCGCAAAAACAATGAGTAAATCAACGTCAAGTTTTTTAAGCGAGTCTTGAATTTGCTTCAGCTTTTTAACAGTTTCATCAATCTTCTCAAAGCCAACGAAATTAAGCCCCATATAATTATTGGTATAGCTGCTTAGATACAAATAATTGTATTTTCCAACCACCACCCCGGGAGCGTCGCTTTGATGAAAAAGAAAAAATTTGAGTTGATTTAACGTTCGTATTAAAAATGTGCGCCCACCAAAATTATGGTCAACATAAGCATTGAACTTTTCCTGATATTCACCAGATTTTATAGTAGACAAAGTTCGCAGCGGCTTATTGAATACCTCAAATTTTCCTTTTAGTTCTTCTGATGTAAGTATGTTTTTTCGTTTCAGCAAATGCGGTAGAAACAGCAGTCCTAAAATCGAAAAATACAATGCATACAAAATCGCTTTTTTCATTTTCTAGAATCTGAAATAAATAAAAGGATTAAAGTTACTTGAGGTAATTGCTGCAACGCAAAGTGTAAACAAAAGTAGCGATGCGATTGTCATGCCTACATTTCCTAAAATACTAAAACTGCTGGAATACACTTTTTGCTGAATTTTTTGACCCGTAGAAAATGCTGTAAAAAAAGAAAAGAGAATTGCCAGTGCAGCAAAAAACAAAAACTGTGTATCGAGCAATGCCCCATCGATGTAGAAATTAAAGTTGCCCATTTTTTTTACCATTCCAAGTGCGAATGAAAAAGAATTGGCTCTAAAGAAAACCCAACCAATTAGCACCAAAACAAAACACAAAAGGGTAGAGGCAATTGGCCCAATTTTTTGATAGATTTTAAGCAAAAAGGCACGTTCGAGCACCAGCCAAATGCCATGATAAATACCCCAGATTATAAAAGTCCAAGCAGCACCGTGCCAAAACCCGGAGGCCAAAAACACAAACCACAAATTAAAATACAAACGAGACTTGGATTCAACTTTACTACCACCCAAGGGAATGTACAAATAGTTGCGCATCCAGTTGCCCAATGTCATATGCCAGCGTCGCCAAAACTCGGTTATGCTTTGTGAGGTGTAAGGATTGTTAAAATTTTCAGGAAATTTAAAACCCATCATCTTTCCCAAACCAATGGCCATATCGGAGTATCCTGAAAAGTCAAAATAAATTTGAAAAGTATAAGCGAGTGCCCCCAACCAAGCTGTTCCGGCGGTGATTGTTGCAAGGTCTGACGAAAAAACAAGGTCGGCTTTTGCGGCCATCACATTTGCTATAAATACCTTTTTTCCCAAGCCAATACAAAAACGATAAAAGCCGGCGAGTATATTATCAATGGTATAATTGGCAGAACGATCGCTTACCTGATCCGATATTTCGTGGTATCGAACAATGGGTCCGGCAATAAGTTTTGGAAACAAAATAATGTACATCTGATAATTCCAGAAATTAGAAAGTGGTTTGTGAACACGTCTGTATACATCAATCGCGTAAGTTAAACTCTCGAATGTGTAAAATGAGATACCAATCGGCAATACTACCGCTGTCCATTTCACCCCGCTTACGCCTAATACATGCAAAAGCACATTGAAATTATCAACAAAAAAATTGCAATATTTAAAATAAAAAAGTAAGCCCAAATTAAGACAAAGAGAAAGCACTAAAAAGAACTTTCGTTTTTTATCATCGGCAGAATGGTGCATGATTCGAACCAAAAAGAAGTCGAGTGTAGTTGTGCCGAGTATGACAAAAATAAATAGCGGAGCACCCCAAGCATAAAAGAAAATACTGCTAAAAAGGATGACCAGATTTTTGAGTTTGGCAGGCGTAATAAAGTAGAGCAGTAAAAATGCCGGTAAAAAATACAGAAGAAAAATTACGCTGCTAAATACCATCTTACTCTACTTCAACATCTAATATTTCGCCAACTATATCCTTGGCGGGATAGGGAATAAAATTTTGCTTAAAAGGAGCAGTTGGCCACCATTCCTGATTGTGCCATTCTTGCGTAAATACCATCACCATTTGATTGTTGGGAATACTGGTAAACTCATCGGTCATAACACAAATTGTTTTTAGCTTGTTTTTTTCGCTTCCAATTTTCCAAACAATGCGTTGTGGCAGCCATTCAATTTCAAAATAATAATAGTCATTCGCATAAATTTCATCATGCTCCACTGGAATTTTTGCAGTAAGTGCTTTGTAAAAATGATCCCAGCGGTGAAACAAATAGGTGTTTCCATCCACCGTAACATTGCGTGCACCAATGTCAAACTTTTTTGGCATGTGGCAAGCCATGTCCCAATTGGTGCAACACACCATAATGTTTTGGTTGGCTGTACCATCTTCTGTTTTAAAAGTTGTATTGCTGTTTTTGTAGGAAGTTTTTGGCCAATAAGGTGTTTCTTTTATTAACTCAAAATCTATTTCTGAATAGCAAATGGATTTTTTACTTTTACTTAATGAAGACTCAACGTCGGGTAAGTGTTTTTCGATATAACCAATATCAGCCTCACAAATTCGGCGTTTATTCCATTCGCCATCTCCTTGAAACAGCAGCCAAAATGCATTTGTAAGACCATTCCAAACATTGTCTTTGCTGAGTTGTTTAGGAAACTTTAATTTGGCGATAAATTTCCCATACGTAAAACCAATTCGGGTATTTACACCAACATGTTCCTTACGGAACTCTCCCTCCGGAGAGGCTGGATTTATTAAAACCAATTTTTTGTTTTGTTGGTCTACTTTAATTGTTTTGCAAGGAAAATCAGTTGTGCAAACATAGTTTTTAATAAGCTTATTGCTTTTATCATATTGTTTTAACCAGCTTGCATAATCGTTTCGGCTAATATTTTGAGCAACAACATCGGCTTTAATTGGAATGTTTCTCAACAAAAAATCTTTATTTACGTAGTGAAAATACTGTGTAAACTGTGCATATTTGTAAAGACTGTCAGCATCTCCGCATGTGCTGCAATAGGCGGTTTTTGAATAGTCAGATTTCCCCATTTTAAAAACATCTTCGTAAATTCCTTTTGAAAAATCGAAACGGGTTTTAACCTGCAAAACTGGAGCGTTGACAATTTGAGTTTCGGTTAATTGTATAGTGTTTTTTGGAATAAAAAAGGAAAAAGGGTTAACAAATTTTCCGGAATCATTTTTACTGTTTATGCTCTGAACTGCAAATGGAATTTTTGCTAAATCTTTTCCTGCGGTAATAACTAATACAATACGATAATTACCCATTCGTGGATTTCTTTTCCAGCGATTGTTGTAAGTTTTTTCGCGCTGCATTTCATCGTTTATAAGCCACAATGCATTTTGATAAAGCTCTTCATCTAAGGGTATTTTTTTAGCTTTAGCCTTTTCCTTTACCTGTTCCATCCATTCAGGAATACGGCGTATATCGTTCTTTTTTTTTTCAATAAATGGAGTGTTTAAAATAAATTTAGCCGGGTCATTACCTAAGCAACTTAATTCATTTCGAGGGTTTCCAACGATTTTAAAACTATCTACAACCAATTCTTCAGCGCCGGGAAGCAGCTCGGTTGTTGGCAAAAAGGTCACATTTGCATCTAGCCAACTGCCGTAAAAATTTTCATCTGCAAAACGTTGGGTTTCTTCAAACTTATAGCTTTCGTTTTGATAATAAATCTTATAATAAAAACGCTGAGGAAAAGAAGAGGTGTTTTTAATTGTGAATTTAAAGTTGAAAAATCCATTTTTTGTTTGTCGCACCGTTGGTATTTCAATACCATTTAAAACGGCGTCCTGAAGATCCACTTGAATAGCAAGTGTGTCTTGGTCTTTGTACGAAGAATAATTGGTTAAAAACTGAACATCACTTACAACAAACGAGTGTTGATTTGAACAAGAAGAGCAAACAACGAGCAGAAATAGTAGAAAGAGAAAGGCCTCCCATTTCAACTGTTGTTGTATCATTAATGCAATTATATTAGGTTATCTATGTTTTTGCAAATCTAAAAATTAAAATAGGAGATAAAAACTTTTGTTAATCGGGACACAGCTTTTTTTACATTTGCACAAAAAATGAATTACGAATCATCGCAATCTAGACAATAGCAAATGAAAGTATTCAGTAAGAAGTAAAAATGATTCAAAACATTGTAAAGTTTTGCTGGACCAAAAAGTATTATTTGCTTTTTGTACTATTATTTGGAATACTTACCCATCAACGATTTTTAAACGTGCGAACAAATGGGTTAACAGCAACGGTGTCGAATGATGGAACAGGATACTATTTTTATTTACCTGCCACACTTATTTATCATGACCTTACCTATGCATGTTTTGAAAATCCTAAAAATAAATTAAAGGATATCCACAAACCCTATTTAACACCCTACATTAATAATCAATGGGTGAATAAATATTATTGTGGGACAGCACTATGCCTTACCCCTTTTTTCGTAACAGGAATGGTAGTTTCGGCTTTAGTAGGGACACCTATGAATGGTTATACCGATACCTTTTTAATGTTGATAAGCATTGCAAGCATTGCTTACTTTTTGCTTTCAATTTATTTACTGATACAAATAGGACGCTTTTTTGGAGCCACTGACAAATTTAGTTTCCTTTTAGCGCTCGTTTTCTTTTTTGGAACCAACCTATATCACTTTACCATACAAGAGCCTTCGATGTCGCACTTGTATTCCTTTTTTGCTGTTAGTTTGTTTTTTTACGTACTTACAAACGTAATTTCTGATTTAAGCAATAAATGGCTTTTGTTTTTGGGACTTTCGCTTGGATTAATCACAATAATAAGGCCTCCTAATATTGTTGTTGTACTTTTTGTACCTTTTTTCTTTGAGTCATTCACGGTTTTTTTTCAGTTTATTAAAAAAATAATTATTCAAAAGCCATTTGGGCTATTGCTGTTTATAATTGCCTTTTTGTGCATGATTTCAATACAGGGAATTTTTTATTTTGTGCAAACAGGTGACTTTTTTATAATGGCTTACCCTGGTGAGACATTTGATTTTGAAGATCCGGAAATATTCAACATACTGTTTAGTTATCGCAAAGGATTGTTTGTTTACACGCCCTTGATTTTGGTGGCGCTTATATTTATATTGTTTGCCGGAAGGGATTGGTTTAAAAAAACAATTCTTTTTATTACCCTAGGTGTTTTTTTATACATTGCAGCTTCATGGTGGTGTTGGACATATGGAGGTGGGTTTGGAAATCGCCCGTTCATTGACATTTATCCCTTAGTTATTTGTGCACTAATGTACTTTTATAGCAAAAGCACAAAGCTTGTTCGATTTTTAGGGTTAATTCTATTATTTCCGTTGATTTTTATAAACCAATTAATGGCTTTTCAATATTCAAACCGCTTGATGAACAGTATAGGAAACGTATCCAAAGAAGATTATTGGGATTTATTTTTTGCTACCAATATGCAATCGATAAATACAAAAAAAATTCATCGACTAGGTATTGATGCACCCACAGTGGACGAGGGAATTGATGGATTTGAATTTGCCCTTCCGAATGAATGGATCGTTGATAATGGTTATAGAAGCAGGCACTCTAATAAAATTGGTGCAAAAAACAATTTCTCAATAGGATTGACTATTCCAATCACCAAAATTGGAAGCAATGATTCCTATTATGTAATTGCAGAATGTATGGCAAAGGCCAATAAAAAGGCAAGTATGGCAGCATTGGTTATAGCCATAATGAGAAACAACAAGCTAACCAAATGGGAAGGAACAATTTACAATCAATTCGACACATTGAGCGATGGTTGGGCATATATGAGTAATGTGCAACGTATTGACAGATACGAAATAAACGCCCAATCTGAAATACGCATCTTAGCATGTTCATTTGATGGCCAATGTTTAATTGACAATTTAAGATACCGCATAGTGAAAGAAACTCTTCCACAATAGTGCTAGTACATTCAAAAGCAGAGGTTATGTTTAAATCAAATTAATTAATTTTACTAGGTTTGTACCCATGCTCTTGTCCATTATTATCCCTGCCTATAACGAAGGCAAAACCATTCACTTAATACTCGATCGAATTAAATCGGCGAAGCTTCCGCAAGAGATTAATAGAGAAATTATTATTGTTAATGATTGTTCAAAAGACAACACAGAAGAGGCTGTATTACATTACAAAAGCCAAAACCCGACCATGTCTATTGAATACATTAAACATGAAAAAAACCAAGGAAAAGGGGCCGCATTGCATTCCGGTATTCGGGCTGCGGTGGGAGACTACATCATCATACAAGACGCTGATTTAGAATACAACCCCGATGAATACGCCAGTTTATTTGAACCCATATTATTAGCAAAAGCAGACGTTGTTTTTGGAAGTCGTTTTATTGGCGGAAAACCTCATCGAATATTGTTTTTTTGGCATTCGATTGGAAATAAATTTTTGACAGCGCTTTCAAACATGTTCACCAATTTGAATCTAACCGATATGGAAACCTGTTATAAGCTGTTTGATGCAAAACTTATTAAGAATGTCCAGTTGAATGAGAAGCGATTTGGTTTTGAGCCGGAGGTAACGGCAAAAATTTCACGAATTCCCAATATTCGTATCTATGAAGTTGGTATTTCGTACTATGGACGAACCTATGAAGAGGGAAAAAAAATAGGATGGAAAGACGGATTTAGAGCGATATACTGTATACTAAAATATGGTTTGTTTAAAGCCAACTAAGTAACCTGATACAAACACCTAGCAATAACGGATTGATATATTTTATTTTTGTGGCAATAAAGTTTTTTCAAAACATTCTAATAATCATGATAAATTTGCTAAGCAAAAAATCGAACATAGGCTTTGGTATAATTTTGAGTTTATTGTTTTTTTCTTGCACCCAAAAACCCAAATTCGATAATTACAACTACCATCAAAGTTTTGAAGAACTGAAGGGTTGGTTTGATGTACCTCCAACTATTACCGCTGAAATTATTGCTCATTCGGGAGCTTACAGCGCTTTAACCAACGAAATACAAAGATTTAGTCCAACCCTTAGATTAAAATTTTATGAAATTGAAGCAAATAAACCGAAACGAGTAAAGGCTTCTGTTTGGTGTTATAGTACTGATATTTCCAATGAGGGAAGCCTTTGTTTTGAACTCAAGAACGAGGCAAACGAAGTACAACTTTGGGTAGTAAAATCACTTAAAGATGCAGGGGTTAAACCGTTTATTTGGACCCGTATCGATTTAACAACCAGTTTTACAAAAGAAAAATTTTCTCCTAATAATCAAATTGGGGTATTTTTTTGGAACACCGGCAAAGGAAAAGTTTATGTAGATGACTTTTCATTTGAGGTAATTAGAGGATCTTATTAATTCACATACAGGTAAATCATGCTAAAAAAACTCAGCTTAACGATTTTAATTTTATCAGTTTTAACTCACTGTACTAGACGACATAAAGCAGACAACTTACATTACTTTCAGGATTTTGAATCAATTGCAGGGTGGTTTGGAATGCCTGCGCTTTCCAGCGACATAAAAGGTCATTCCGGAAATTATTCCATGCTAACCAATGCACAATTAGATTATAGCCCGGGGCTTACTAGAAAATTGAAGGAAATTAGTGATAAACCTATCAAAAAAATAAGGGCTTCCATATGGTGCTACACAATGGAAAAAAATAGCAACGGGGCTTTTTGTGTTCAAATTATGAATGCAAATGGAGAAAATAAATTATGGATTGCCCGTCCATTTGTAGATTTCATAAAATCAGAAAGTACCTGGACAAAAACTGTTATTGAGACAGAAATACCAAAAGACGCTGCAAATCCTGAAAACATGGTGAAGGTTTTTATGTGGAATAAAGGCACCATTCCTGTTTATGGTGATGACGTTGAAGTTATTTTTAGCGAATAAATTACACCCATTCTACTGTGAAATTCGAACGCTCAAAAAAGCACTATCATATTTTTTCCATAATTATATTGCTTGCCTCAGCGGGTGCATCCTTTTGGATTTACATCAATCAGGATCTAATAAGCGACAACAACATTACAGCATTTATTTTAGCGCTATGCTCAATTGTTGCAATTACTGTGCTATCGGGGAGTTGGAATTATTTAACAAATGGAGATCAAATTTCTTTTTTCCCAAAATTTATTAGGCCCAATTATCAGCTCGTCTATTTTGGACTTTCACTTTTATTTGCCTCTATCGTTTTTGAAAACTATTCGCCTTATATGTTTGATGATTCAGCGTTTACACTGCGCTATCTTGACAATTTTTGGGAAGGTTTTTTTTATCACTATAATAAAAGTGACCCCCCGGTTTTTGGCATTAGCAGTTTTACATTTGGAATATTCACTGGTTTGTGGTGTTGGTTACATGTATTAACTCCCGAGCAAAGCATCCATTTTACCAGCTTTTTGGGTGTAGTTGCTGTAAGCTTTTTACTCCTTAAAATACTTCGTGAATTAGTCAAAGAAAATGCACTGGTGCTGGTACTTTGGTTTGCAATTATTTTTAGCAGCAAAATGTTTTTAAATGTAGCAAAATCAGGCATGGAATCTCCTTTTCATGTTTCGATAGTTTTGCTTGCTATTTTGCTTTTCCTACAAAACAAATCAAGATGGATGTGGTTGCTTTTAGCGATTTCCGTTATATCCAAACTCGATGCAGTGCCAGTCGTTTTTGTTATTGGATTAACTTTCATTATTACCAATAGAAGCAACTTTTCGCCAATTAACTTTAGAAATAATTCCATTCGTGAGTTTTGTTATTTTGCCGTTTTACCAATTCTTATTTGGGTTCTATTTGCAACAGTGGTGTTTGGAAGTCCGCTGCCTCAATCGGCCTACTCAAAAATATTCTTACACTTTCACCCATCTGATTATTGGTTTCCTTTTTTAAAATACTATTTGCAAGCGGGCAGAGTTCAATTGGTTTTTAGGATATTTGGCGCTTTGTTTTTAGCCCATCTTACTTTCGCGTTGCTTAAGCATAAAAAGGTTTCATTTAAGCCTCTTGTTTTTGGTATGTCTTTTATTGCCGTAATGGTGCTTTTTTATTTTTATAATCCAGGCGAACAAATGACCTGGTATTATGTGCTACCTGATTTATTATTACTTACTCAATTAGTAGTAAGCGCTAATTTCTTTATTCAATTTATTCCATATTCACCAGTTCGTATATCAACGGCTTTAATTTCGCTTTGTTTTTTTTTAAGTTGGACTGGCGTAGACTTATTGGGTGGGAAATATTGG
The DNA here is from genome assembly GCA_002389785.1 of Bacteroidetes bacterium UBA4408. Taxonomy (GTDB): domain Bacteria; phylum Bacteroidota; class Bacteroidia; order UBA4408; family UBA4408; genus UBA4408. The sequence continues at coordinate 2,114 of DGQS01000084.1, read as the reverse complement.
ATGGAGACTTACCTCGAAAGAGTAGAACGCGAAAGGCTTGAAATTGGAAAATACGTTGGTACTATGGTTGGAAAAAACGATAGCATCATGTCAAACCATGGTCTTCCGGTGCGACATGTTAAAGGCTATGTTATCGATATGTCGGGCCTAAACTCCAAATTCGCAGCAAGCTTTCAAATAGATCCCGAACAGTTGTTTAAATCACATCATCCACAATGGGCTATCAGCCACAATTCGGTGCCCTATGCTGCACTTATGTCGCAAAATGGATATGCTCCGGTGCGACTTTTTTACGATGTTACTGAATACGCTTTCCCGCAATGGTGCCTGTATCGCAAACTAAAACCAATGGAAGCTAAAGGTGTGTTTAAACCAATCGACTCCTTATCAATAGTAAATTGCCGCCCGAGTTATAATGGCGGAATACTACTATATACGAAGGATACCCTGACGGTTAAAATTGATTCATCCAATTTCGTGAATCAAATTAATTTTGGTATTAAAAGAGGAAGCTTGCCCTTCGTTCTTGAAATCCAAAAATTAAAAAACAACCAAGTTCTTAGTATGGATTCCATTGCAATTAGCGAGTTTGCTGAATATCCCATGGATTCAAAATTTACCAAATCAATTACCTTGCTAAACGATACCAATGCAGGCATTAACCAACTAAAATTATATGCAAAAAAACCCGGTTTGCCAATCACCATTATTGAACCGTATATTTACAAAACTATTTCCAACTAAATGTATTTTAACAACGATTGGGCCCTTGTAATTCCGATGGCCAACGAGGAAAATGATTTTGTAGTATTTGTCAATGAGTTGATCAAAGTACTTAACCGACTGCAATCGGGGAAGGCTTATTTTGTTGTCGACAATGCATCAAAAGATGCGACACTGCAGCTTTGCAGAGATCTTTCTGAAAAAGACAATCGATTTGTAACCGTGTGGGCTCCCGAAAATAAAAATGTTGTCGATGCCTACATTCGTGGATATCGCGAAGCCTATAAAAACAACCATGAATTTATTATTGAAATGGATGCAGGCATGAGCCACGATCCAAAATCAATCCCGATGTTTTTGCGGGTGCTCAACGAAGGAAATGAATGTGCTTTTGGCAGTCGATTTATTAACGGCGGTTCAATGGGAGATTCTCCTTTTATGCGGCGAACACTTTCGAAAGTTGGAACAATTTTATCCAATGTGCTTTTAGGTACCCATATGTACGATATGACTTCCGGATTTCAAGGCTTTCATGCCTCCGTAGTAGCCGATTTGCTGAACTATCAATTGCTCTCAAAAGCCCATTTTTACCAAACCGAAGTAAGGTATTTACTGCGCAAAAAGCGTTTTGCCGAAATACCCATTCACTATCAGGCACCTTCTCCCAGTGTATCTAAAAGAGCCATATCGAACTCTATTTCTGTACTTAAACATTATTTTATACAACGATTATTTTCTAAGCCGGTTTATTTATAACCTATGAATCCCAATTGCAGTATCATTATAACTTCTATAGCAAAAGACAACAATCAAGTGTTGCAAACATTCGCTCGGGAATGCAAAAAAAACAACACAAACTTTATTGTAATTGGCGACAAACCATCTCCCATTGATTTTGAAATTAATGGATGCGATTTTTATGGATTGGAAGCTCAAAAAAAACTCGATTTTGAATTTGCCCAACTCGTACCCGAACGACACTATTCCCGTAAAAACATTGGATATTTAATAGCTATTCAAAAAGGAACAGAATTGATTGTTGAAACAGATGACGACAATTTTCCAAAAGAGAAATTTTGGGAAAATCGCGAAGCGATGCACCAAACAGCTTTCCTTGAAAACCAAGATTGGGTTAATGTGTACCGCTATTTTTCTTCAGGTTATATTTGGCCAAGAGGATATCCATTAGAGCATTTACAAAAGGAAATACCATCACTCAAGGATGCCCCTCAAAAGGAAGTTTATTGCCCCATTCAACAAGGTCTTGCGGATGAAAATCCCGATATTGACGCAGTATTTCGACTGACTCAATCATTGCCACATTACTTTACCATTAACAATAAAGTTGCTCTTGGAACAAACTCTTGGTGTCCGTTTAACAGCCAAAATAC
>DGQS01000130.1 GCA_002389785.1 Bacteroidetes bacterium UBA4408 | reverse complement strand
GTTTTCCACTCGCCATTCTCCATGGTGTTTTTCCAAAATGGAATCCAGGCTTTAAGTCCGGCCTGATGTGTTAATATTTCGCGTAAGGTTAACTTGCCTTTCGATGTAGCTTTTAACTCGGGAAGGTAATAGGCAAGCCCTGAATCGAGTTCAATTTTACCGCTTTCGTATAGCTTCATAAGCGAAAGCACCGAAGCTGCTACTTTTGTAACAGAAGCAATGTCGTACACAAAATCGTTTTCAATGGGAACCGGATTCTCGTAGGTAGTAGTTCCAAACGATTTTTGATAAATAACTTTTCCATTTTGAGCAACCAATACTTGACAACCCGGCGCTGCATGTTCTTTTATTGCTTTGGTTACGATGGTATCAATACGCGATAAATCGAGTGCTGCAATACCAGCTTCTTCTGGTAAACAATACCTAAACCTAACCGGCTCGCCTATATCAATTCCATCACCGGTTTTAAAAAACCCGGGAACAGTAAAAGCCAATTTACCTTTTGAAGTAGCTCCTCCAAAAATTAAGGAAGCGCACAGGCGTTGACTATATTCGGTTTCTTCATAACCCATGATCAATGCATTAAATTGTAATGGATTTTTAAACTTCGATAAACAAGCCGGATTTGCCAAAACAGTTAATATAACTTTTGTACGAGCTTGTATGCTGTCTAATAGCTCAATACTCTTATCACTCACACCAAAATTTTTAGCAGGGCGCACATTCGTGTTATTTAAGCATGCCAGCACCAAATTGAATTTACTTAAAGTTTTAACAAGTGAATCGCATTCTTTTTTAGATGCATCTGCGGTCAAATTAAAGTGGGTTACTGTAGCATAATTGTCGAGTGTTTTTTGAAATGTGTTTTTGGTGCGATCGCCAAAACTCACAGATGCAATTTTTAATGTATCCAATCTTTTTAAGGGAACAATAGCTTCTTTGTTGGTAAGCAAGGTGAGCGATGCTTCGTATAATTTTCGGTTCAACAAATCAGCTTCTAATGAATTTAAATCCTTCCCTAAATTAGCAAGGTCAATGGGTTTTAAATGATGTAAACCTGCCCATTCTTTAGCTTTCAATATTTTATAACAGCGTGTGTAAATATCTTTCCATGATAATTGGCAACTATCGATGGCTTGTTTTATTTGTTCAATGGCTGTTGGAACATCTTCGGCAAACAGTAATACATCATTTCCGGCAAGCAATGCTTTGGCATCAACCACACCCGGCTTGTGAAAACTACTCACACCTTTCATGTTGAGTGCATCCGTAAATACAAGTCCTTTAAATTTAAGTGAATCTTTTAACAATTTTGTAACAACCGCCTTTGATAAGGAAGAAGCACTGTTACTTGCGGTATCGTAAGCCGGTATATTTAAATGTGCTACCATGGTGCTCGATAGTCCATTTTTAATCAATTCCACAAATGGATACAGCTCGATTGAATCCATGCGTGTTCGTGAATGATTAATTACCGGTAAGGCTTTGTGCGAGTCAACATCGGTATCGCCGTGTCCCGGAAAATGTTTTGCGTTGCTGAGCACATGCTGCGATTGCATGCCTTTCATGTAAGCAATTCCTTTGCGTGCCACATTGTATTTATTTTCACCAAAAGATCTATATCCAATAACAGGATTAGCCGGATTACTATTGATATCTACAACAGGGGCAAAATTTACTTGTATGCCCAATCGCTTGCATTCTCTAGCAATTTGAACTCCCATTTTATAAATTAAACTGTCGTCTTGAATAGCACCTAAAGTCATTTGCTTCGGATATTTTGCAACACTGTCTAAACGCATGGCCAATCCCCATTCAGCATCCATACTTACCAGCAAAGGAGTTTTTGATAAGGCTTGGTAATTATTACAAAGCTGTGCTTCTCGGTATGGACCACCTTGCATAAACATGATTCCGCCTATGTGATAATCGCAAATTAATTTTTCAATTTCCTTTTTATGTTTCTCATCTTTATTGCTCCAGGCAGCAACCATAAACAATTGGCCCAATCGTTCATCCGGACTCATGGATTGATACACCGAATCGGCCCAGCTAATTCGCTTGTGCTTGCGGTGTGAGCGTTTATTAAATTTTTTCGAAACTGCCGAATCTACATTCGCTATATCGTATTCATAGGCTAATGAATCCAGTGTGGCTTTCATTCGGTTAACCTTGCTTTCGTTAGTAAATATACCGCTGTTGCTCCATACCCATTGGGTTACAAACAAACCAAGTATACTTAATGCAATAATTAAAGGCCGTTTCATAGTAGCTTTAACGTAGAATTTTACTCAGGGTTAAAACTATTTATTAAGAATGCTTATTTTGTTATGATTTGCATTTGTTTTCAACAATAGTATTGTTGATTGCTTCAAGTGAAAATTGAGACGAAACAATTTAAGTGGAGTTCATAAAAATAAAAAAACCTTCTGCTTTTAAACAGAAGGTTTTTTGTTCCATCACTAAAACAATTATTGTTTAGATAGTTTCAATGTAATTGGACTGCTGCCATTATTAATTCTAACAAAGTACAATCCTTTTGCTTTACTTGACATATCAATAGGATAAACCGCAATGCCTTCCGGTAAAGTGGCCTCCATTAATTTCTCTATCAGCCTTCCCTGCGCATCAACTAATTCGAGCTGAACTTTACCGGCTTTTTCCAAGGTAAATGTGATCAGACTTTGGGATGTTGCAGGATTGGGATAAATAGCAGCATCGCGGATAACTGTAGGTAATTTTTCTATTCCAATTGAAATCAATGGAACTCTCAAACTATCTCTATAACTTACCGAAGTTATTTGAGGAATACTGTCGGCTGTAGCATTAATAGTTAAATAAGGAATTCCACTATTTGTACCAATCCATTTATACTCAACGGTAGGTTGTTGCACAATTTGTGTCCCAAACATGAGTTGAGTAATATAAATGGTATCGGTTGCATAAGTAGTAGATTTAACGCGCAAGGTATTAAAAGTTCCAAATGGAGTAATGAGTGTTCCCCAGCCATCAACCACATTTACTCTGCGTGCACGACGACGCAAATAGCCGATGTTAGGTATACTTAATTGAAATTTATACTTACACGAATCCACGTTGCCATAGTTCATTGGAAAACGATAAACATAATCTAACGAATCGTAAGGAATAGACGTAGGTAATCCGCTAATGGTGGCACCAAACCCAACTTGCGAAAAAGCTGAAGTATTTACTTTGTAAAAACCATAAGTATTACTAATGGTGATGGGCGCTCCGGGAGGTAAAGTTGGAGTATTAATTTTTGTAGCTACTGTTGCTTTAGTATTTGGATATACAAATTGATTGTTGAAGTACAATTGATACAACAAGGGAGTAGAGCTAACCGAAACAAAGGTATCTACTGTTTGAGTTACTGCAGTTAGTGCGGAATAATCCCAAGTACGGTTTGCTCCGGTTGAATCAAGATCCGTAATTCCTAAACCGGCTGCATTGCTAATTCTAAAGGTATCACCTGCAATAGCAAAATCGTTTTTTGTTATTGTAATCTGTGCTTGGGCTGCAATTCCAAGAATAAGCGTAGAAAGTAAAAAAGTAATTTTTTTCATTTTAAAAAGTTTAATGAGAGGTCAAAAATACACATAATTGGGAAGTATGTATATGTAAAAAGAGTACCCACCTTAGTTAGCAGGTACTCTTTTGTTAAACTATTCAACGATGAGTTTTTTATGCAAAGATATTCCGTTGAGTTCAGCTTCAACGAGGTAAACTCCAGCAGGAAGAATAATTTCGGGGCGCAAATTTAGCACACTGTTTTCGCCATTTTCAACTTTTGCTGTGTAGATAGTTTTACCTAACAAGTCGTTGATTTTTACAATGCAACTGTTGTTAGGGCTAATACCATCAACTTGTATGTTTAGTTCATTTCCTTTGGAAGGATTAGGAAATAAAGAAAGACTTAATAGGGTTTCTTCACTTGTAACACCGGTATTTTCAGCAGAAAAGCGCGGAATAGATGCAGGAGTAACAACGGTACAACTGCTTCCATAAGCACTCCAAACTCCTCCGGTATAAGAAGCAACTTCTACTGTATAGGTTGTGTTCGGCAACATATTTTGTTGTCCGCAACACAACAAGGTCCATGAAAAACGCCAATCGGTGGTTGGAGCATTTCGGGTAAATGTTTTATCATATCCGGCAGGACCGGTAATGTGGTATCGGTAATTTGATGCACCCGGCACCGCTATGCAATTTACAACAGAACTAAATACAGGCAAAGGATAATTACTGCAAAATGCTGGTTGCAAAGCCGTAAGTGGTGACGCAGGCGTTGTTACGATACATACGTTGCCAAAAGTTCCAAAAACTCCACCCACTTTTGCTCTCACCTCTACATCATAGGTGGTTGAATAGCGTATACCATTACCCGAAATGGAAGGTATCCAATTAAGTCTAAAATCAGAAAGACTTGAGTTTCGTGTAGCTGTATTTGTAAAGGCTTGACCGGCATTACTCACACGGTATTCATAATCTTTAGCTCCAGAAACAGGAATAGTAAATACCTGATCGGTTAAATTAGTTAGCAAGGAATTGCAAGTAGCCAAATTTAATTGTGTTTGTGGAAAGCCACTCAAGGTTACGTTGCAAGCCGGACCAAAACTACCCCAAACTCCCGGAAGCAAATTCGTTTTTCCAACCAATGCCCGTACTTGAATTGAGTAGGTAAATCCATATTGTAAACCTTGAATCAGTTGTGAATATGCCCAACTTAAACGGTAATCGTTGCTTGCCTGATTGCGTGTCCAGGTGTGATCGTAACCCAAAATAGCATTTTGTATGCGGTATTCATAATCATTTGCTCCTGAAACTGTATCAGTATATATAGGAAGATTCATATCCGCAAGTATTGCACCACAGCTACCGGGCAACAATTGTATGGTAGGAAATGGTCCAATGGTAACATTACAAGGGGTTCCAAACGAGGACCAGATATTGTTAACTTTGGAAGCAACAGCTATTTGATAAGTATTTCCAAATAGTACTCCCGGAGCCCATTTTAATCGGAAATCTGTGCTTGCTGAATTTCGTGTAAAAGTTGAGTTAAATCCTAAACCAACATTTATAACACGATAACGATAATCAGTAGCACCACTAACCGGATTGCAATTGATAACATCGTTTAATGAAGTCACCGTTGTACCGCATGAACCAACAGTTAGAGTGGTAACAAAATTAATACTGGTATTGAGCAAGATGGTAAATTCGTCGTTTGAGAAATTTACCACTGCCAAATCAGGCTTAGTATCTGCATTAAATAAGCCGCTAACAATTCCCGAAGAACCAATGCCTGTCATGTAATTTACAGCAGCAGCAAAAGTTCCATCCTGATTATTTACCAACACAGAGGCATTGTTTGAACTTGAATTTGCGGCAGCAATATCCATATATCCATCTAAATCATAATCGCCCAAAGCAATGCTGTAGGGCAATGAACCAACAGCGTAATTTACACTAGCAGCAAAGGAACCTGCGCCATTTCCAAGCAATACCGATACTGTATTAGCTCCATTATTTACCACCGCTAAATCTGAATTTCCATCCAAATTAAAATCAGCGGCAGCTACTTCATAAGATAAACTTCCGGTCGAAAATGGAGTTCCGGCAGAAAAAGAACCAAGTCCATTTCCTAAATACACAGTTACGTTACCTGCGGTATAATTAGCTACCGCAACATCAAGATCGCCATCATTATTAAAATCGGCTTTACAAATACTGTTGGGTCCTGCTGCCGATGCAAAGGTTACAGGTGCGGCAAACGAACCGGCTCCATTTCCTGCTAAAAAAGCAAAATTGTTGTCTGAAAAATTCGCTACTACAAGATCTTGATCTAAATCTCCATCAAAATCACCTGAGGCAATTCCGGTAGGTGCATTTCCTGAAGTAAAATTAGTAGCAGCTGCAAAGGAGCCGGCACCATTACCCAACAAAATCGAAACCGTAGTGGAAGAAGAATTGGTTACTGCAATGTCTTGATCGCCATCACCATTAAAATCAGCAATAGTCGAAAAGTAGGGATTTAAGCCAACCGCGAAATTTCCACTGCTGGTAAATACTCCGCTAGCATCGCCCAGCAATACAGATACAGTTGAATTAGTATAATTTGGTGTAACAATGTCCGCTTTTCCATCACCATTAAAATCACCACTGCCTATAGCCAATGGCCCTGCATCAGTTTTAAAATTTGCAGCTGCCGAAAATTTAGAACTACCTAATCCAAGCATCAACGATACTGAATTACTTCCATAATCTGCAACCAAAAAATCCTGTTTGGCATCGCTATTAAAATCTGCTGAAATAACCGAAATAGGATTTACATTACTTGAATAACTAGGTCGAACAATGAAATTACCTGTTCCTGTACCGGTTAAAAATGAGAGTGTGTTGCTATTGTAATTCGCTATCGCAATATCTAAAAAACCATCTGCATTGGCATCAACAATATCTATGTCGGAAGCACTTGTACCAATTGTAAAATCAGTAGCTGCGCCAAATGTTCCGGCACCTGTTCCAAGTCGAATTGATACAGTAGG
>DGQS01000178.1 GCA_002389785.1 Bacteroidetes bacterium UBA4408 | reverse complement strand
CGAGCAATGCAAATGTACATCGCGGTGTACATCAACTTAGCCAACAAGCTACAAGCTTATTTGACAAGGCAAGACAAACTGTGCAAAAGCACTTAAACGCCGCTAAGCAAGAGGAAATTATTTTTACTAAAGGCACCACCGAAAGTTTGTGTTTACTGGCAGCTACGTTTGAAAATAGTTTTATTAAAAAGGGGGATGAAATAATTGTTTCAGAAATGGAGCACCACTCCAACATTGTACCTTGGCAAGTGTTGGCCCAAAAAGTAGGTGCCTTGCTAAAAGTGCTTCCGGTAAGCGATGCCGGTGAAATTTCACTGGAGAGTTTTAAGCGAACGATTAACCCTAAAAGTAAACTGCTTGCGATTACACATGTTTCGAATACTTTAGGCAGCATTAATCCAATTCAGGAAATGTGCAACATTGCGCATCAAAACAAGGTATTGGTTGTTGTGGATGGAGCCCAGGCAGTTCCACACATGCAGGTAGATGTGCAACAATTGGATTGCGATTTTTATGTATACAGTGGACATAAATTATTTGGACCCACTGGAATTGGAATCTTGTATGGTAAAGAAGCGCTATTGAAAAGTTTACCGCCCTATCAAACAGGCGGCGGTATGATAAAAACCGTGAGTTTTGATAAGACAGAATATGCAGAATTGCCTCAAAAATTTGAAGCAGGAACACCAAATATTGAAGGAGCAATAGGTTTAGCAAGTGCCATTGACTATGTTAACACCATTGGTTTTGAACTGATTCAACGCTATGAGCATGATTTATTAAACTATGCTACCATTCAATTGCAAGCTATTGAAGGACTCAAAATTATTGGCAATGCACAGAATAAAGCGAGTGTCATTTCCTTTGTTATCGAAGGGCTGCATCCCTTTGATGTAGGTACTATTTTAGATCAACAAGGAGTTGCTGTGCGTACAGGGCATCATTGTACCCAACCACTGATGCAACGATATGGAATACCGGGAACTATACGTGCCTCCTTTGCATTTTACAATACATTTGAAGAAATTGATGCATTAGTAAAAGCTGTAAAAAAAGCAATTAAAATGTTGAAATAAGTCGGGAAATAAGCATCAACAAGTAGCCAAATTAATGACAATAGAAGAAACCGAAAAGGAAATTTGCGAGGAATTTGAATTGTTTGAAGACGATTGGGAAGGTAAATACGAACATTTGATTGAACTAGGAAAAAAGCTTCCTTTGATTGATCCTGCCTATAAGGTAACTGAAAAACTAATCAAAGGTTGTCAGTCGCAAGTTTGGTTGCACAGCGAAAATATGGATAATAAAATTAGGTATACTGCCGACAGCGATGCTATTATTACCAAAGGTTTGGTAGCATTATTAATACGTGTATTGAGCAATCATACCGCCGAAGAAATTGTACAAGCCAAATTGAGTTTTATTGATAAAATTGGATTGAAGGAACACTTATCACCAACGCGCAGCAATGGCTTATTAAATATGGTGAAACAAATGAAACTGGATGCTGTGGCTTTAACTACTAACCCCAATGCTTAATACACTATGGCAGCTATAATTAATACCGAAAATAAGGAACTTGCCGACAAGGTAATCGATGTTCTAAAAACGATTTATGACCCTGAAATACCAGTTGATATATGGGAATTGGGATTAATTTATGAAGTAACTATCAATGCCGACAATGAGGTGGAAGTGAAAATGACATTAACCTCTCCATCCTGCCCGGTAGCAGAAACATTACCTCCTGAAACGGAACAAAAAATTGCCGAAGTGGAAGGTGTACGTAAGGCTAAAGTTGAAATTACTTTTGAGCCACCTTGGGAAAAAAGCATGATGAGTGAAGTGGCACAATTAGAATTGGGATTTATGTAAATAATGGTTTTTGAAAACTATTTTTTTCAAGTATAAGTTACAAAAAGTACGAAGTAAGCATGGAAATTTCAAATAAAGTAGCTGCAAGCGGTCTCCTCACACTTGATTTGGAAGAGTTTTATCCTGAAGGGGAAAGGGTGTTGGTGGATATTAAGGAGCAACTTTTTCAAGGGTTAATTTTACGTGAAAAGGAATATAGAGCTTTTATTCAAGAAACGGATTGGAGCACCTATCAAGATAAGTATGTGGCCATTACTTGCTCCACCGATGCGATAATTCCTACTTGGGCATATATGCTACTCACAGCTGCTTTAGCGCCATTTGCAAAAAAAATAGTGTTCGGAAATTTGGAACAATTAGAGCAGAGTATTTTTCAGGAAACACTCGCAAAGTTAAATTTAACACCATTCAAGGATGCAAGAATTGTTGTAAAAGGTTGCGGAAAATTACCCATTCCCAAAGGAGCTTTTGTTGAGTTAACGAGTCTTTTACAACCCATAGCAAAAAGTATTATGTATGGCGAACCTTGTTCAACGGTTCCTCTGTATAAACGCAAAAACTAAGGCCGGAGAGTACCAACGTGATTTGCCAGGGTACAAATTAAAATAGTGGAACAATCTACAACTGTACAATAAGTTACAAGTCAGGTGTACGCCCTAATAAATCTTTGGTATAATTGATACTCCCTATTTATTTTTTGACCTTCACTAGCGATTGCTCATAATCGACCAAAGCTTTGCTAATTTGCTGTGCGGCGCAAGGAAACGATACTGCTACTATTCGACTTATTTCTTTGATGCGATTATCAAATTTGCATTTAGCAATTCCTCCACTAAGTTCTTTCCCTTCGCGGTTGAGTACAGAATAATGCACACGCAATTCACGTTCATACGTATCGTTTTGCAACTGCATTACATCTTCAAAACTGTTTCTTAATTCAAATTGATTGATGAATAAAAAATTCTCTGCTTTTGTTTTTTCATGCAAACGCTCCAACAAAGTTGTATCAATAAGAATTGTTTTCATATAGCGCTCAATGGTATCGCGCACGGTATACACTTCGCCGTTTTTAATGGTAGCTTCTTTTTGTGGAGCTTGTTTTTTAGGAATCACTTTAGTAATTAATCGTTCCTTTTCGCTTCTTCTAATGGGTGTGAAAACAAAAGATATTCCCGAATAAATTTCCACCAACTGACTTTCATTGGCAGTAGTTTCATCGTGCAGAATTGTATGTGTTTCATTTTTTAATTGAACAGTATTGTCCAATACTCGGTCAAATGCGATGCGAAAGCGCTCTACAATTTGTGGTTGATTTAATTGATTTACGCCCCCAATTTCACGATCCATGTCGCTCATATACATATCGGGTTCGAACGGAATAATCAGCGTTTTTTTATGAACTGCACTATCTGAGGGATTTATATCAATTGTGCTGTCCTGTGCTTTACAGAATAAACCTTGAAAAACGCAAAGTAGTACAAGAAGAGGGACGAATTTATTCACGGCATTAATTTTTGGTAAAATTAAGGAGGAGATGTTTTCGTTTGTTTTGAATAAAAAGGAGTTATTAACTACCCCTTGCTTACTATTTGCTTGCTTGATTAAAAGGAAGGAATAAACGAATTACACCATTGTTGCCTAATTCGTTCACTCCAAAATAAGTGTTATTGAAACAAGCGAAATATATCGTTTCCGTTTGCAAACAGTAATAATGCTAATAGCAAAATCATTCCTGCAGTTTGCGCATATTCCATAAACTTCTCGTTAGGCTTTCGGCGGGTAATAACTTCCCACAATAAAAACAGAACATGCCCTCCATCCAATGCAGGAATTGGTAATAAATTCATCACGGCCAAAATGATTGATAAAAATGCAGTCAGGTTCCAAAAGCGCTCCCAATCCCACACCGGTGAAAATATTTTACCCATGGTGATAAAACCACCCAATGATTTATAGGCGCCGGTTTCGGGTGAAAAAATTAATTTAAATTGCTTGATGTAATCGTCAAATGTGTGAATCGCTTTGCTGGTTCCTGCCGGAATAGCCTCTAAAAAACTGTAATCAATTTTTTTGGTTTCTAAATAATTGGAATAATCTTTTAAAGTAAAGCCAATTAATCCCTCTTTCGGAACATCTACTATTACACTTGTTTCAGCTTCTGCGCGCAGCAAACGAACCGTAATTTGCTGATTTTTGTGTGCTTGCAAAGCAGCTCTAAATTCATCAAAATAACGGGTTTCTGAAGAGTCAACTCCAATGATAACATCACCTTTGGTAAGCCCGGCTTTTGCCGCTGCTGAACCCGGATTAACTTCCTCTACTTCTATCGTTTGTCGTGGACTAATAAAGCTACCTTGCGATTTTATTAAGGCGCCTGCAAACCCTGCTGGCACCGGAATATCTAATGTTTCCCCTGCTCGTTCAACGGTAACAGATTGTGCTTCGTTAAACAAAATTTCTGCAGGAATTTTTGCAAAATTTTCAACTTCTTTATGGTCAACAAATAAAATTTTGTCACCACTTTTTAGTCCCATCTTTAGTGCTGTTGAATCGCAAGCAATCCCGTATTTAAGGTTTTTGGTAGGTAAATATTCTTCGCCCCAATAAGCCAAAATGCAGATGTAAATGAGTATTCCAAGTAATGCGTTTACAGTAACTCCACCAAGCATTATGATTAATCGTTGCCAGGCCGGCTTGCTTCTAAATTCCCATGGTTGCGGAGGCTTGGCCATTTGCTCCTTATCCATACTCTCATCAATCATCCCCGAAATTTTCACATAACCCCCTAAAGGCAACCAACCTATACCATATTCAGTTTCTCCCTTTTGCTTTTTGAACAACGAAAACCAAGGATCAAAAAACAAGTAAAATTTTTCAACGCGAGTCTTAAATAATTTGGCGGGAATAAAATGTCCAAGCTCGTGCAATACTACAAGTATCGATAAACTTAATATTAATTGTGCTGCTTTAATCAGAATTTCCATGTATGTTATTTTGAGCTTTTTTTAACGCGTTCAAAGGTAATTTCTTTGTAGCGGTTATCGAATGTTTGTATAAAGTTTAACAAAGTTTAATAGCTTTTATAAGAGTGCGGTTGCCAAGCGCCGTGCCTCACTGTCACTGGCTACATAGCTGTCATAATCAGGCTTGGCAATAGAGGGAACTTTCGACATGCAGGTCTCTATAATGTCCGACATTCCCAAAAAGGAAATTTTATCTTTTAAAAATGCATCTACCACAACTTCATTTGCCGCGTTCAGCACACAAGGCATATTGCCACCTTTATTGAGTGCATCAAATGCCAACGCTAAATTGCGGAAAGTTTCGGTATCGGGTTTTTCAAAAGTTAATTCAGGATAAGCCAAAAAGTTGAAACGAGGGAAATCCGATTTCAACCGCTGTGGATAAGCCATCGCATATTGAATGGGTAATTTCATATCCGGCAAACCCATTTGCGCCTTCATGCTGCCATCTTCAAATTGCACAATGCTGTGCACAATCGATTGTGGATGTACAATTACATCAATTTGATTCGTTTTTAATCCAAACAACCACTTGGCTTCAATTACTTCAAGCCCTTTGTTCATAAGGCTTGCCGAATCAATGGTTATTTTTGCACCCATATCCCAATTCGGATGTTTGAGCGCTTGTTCCTTCTTGACACTTGCTAAAAACTCTTTGTTTTTACCTCTAAAAGGACCACCGGATGCAGTTAAATAAATTTTTTCAATCGGATTGTGAAACTCGCCTACCAGACATTGAAATATTGCTGAGTGTTCCGAATCAACGGGATAAATATTTACTCCTTTTTCCTTCGCAAGCTTTGTAACCAATTCGCCTGCTACTACTAAAGTTTCTTTGTTAGCCAGCGCCAGTTGTTTTCCTGCGTTTATTGCTGAAAGCGTAGGTTGCAATCCGGCATAGCCAACCAAGGCGGTTAATACCAAATCGATACTTTCCATTTGCACAACCTGTGAAAGCGACTCTTGTCCGGCATACACTTTAATGTCGTGTCCGCTAAGAGCTTGCATCACTTTGTCACGTTTTGTAGTATCACCGATAACAACACAATTGGGCGAAAATTGGATTGCTTGAGCAATTAATAAATCGGCATTTTGTTGTGCTGTTAATACCTCCACCTCAAATTGAGTTGGGTTAGCTGCGATTACATCGAGTGCCTGAGTACCAATAGAACCGGTACTTCCAAGAATGGCTATTTTCTTTTTTTCTTCCAAAATAAGCCGCTCAAATTAGGCATTTGCCCCGTGACAATTTTTAAACTTTTTACCACTTCCACAAGGGCAAGCATCGTTGCGACCTACGGTTTTTTCGACGCGTACAGGTTGAACTTTAGGCTTTTCGGGTGCAGCATCAGGAGCTGTTCTTCCGGTGGCACTAGCTCCTGTGTCGTCGGTACGGCTAACTTGTAATTTACTCATGTCGGTTCGTACCGGTGCTTTAATTTCTTTTACTGCATTTTTATTTTCTTCAGGTAAAGATGCTTTAGATAAAAAGGAAACGATGTCTTTGTTTACTTTGGTAATCATCGTTTTAAACAATTCAAACGACTCAAATTTGTAAATCAACAAAGGATCCTTTTGTTCGTAAACTGCATTTTGAACCGAGGTTTTTAATTCATCCAATTCGCGCAAATGTTCTTTCCAAGCATCGTCGATAATGTTTAAAGGAACATTCTTTTCAAAGGCCGAAAACAGCTCTCGTCCTTTTGATTCGTAGGATTTTTTCAAATTGGCAATTACCTGCATGGTGCTGATTCCATCTGTAAAAGGAATCACAATATTTTCGTAAATGTGTGCTGAATTTTCATACACATTTTTCACCACAGGATATACATTTTCTGTAATCATTGCTGCCTTTTCCTGGTAATGCGCATAAGCTTTTTCATAAACCAATTCAACCAAAGTGTCGTGCGGCGTTTTCATAAACTCGCTTTCGGCAACAGGACTTTCAATTGATAAAACACGTATCAATTCCAGATCAAAACCTTCAACATCCTTTTGTTCCTGGTATTCGCTTACGATGCTTTCGCATACATCGTACATGCTGTTAGCAATGTCAACCGCCAATCGTTCACCAAATAAAGCATGTCGGCGCTTGTTATACACTACTTCTCGCTGCGAATTCATTACATCGTCATACTCAAGTAAGCGCTTTCGGGTGCCGAAATTATTTTCTTCTACTTTTTTCTGAGCACGCTCAATCGATTTGGTAATCATGCTGTGCTGAATTACTTCTCCTTCTTCAATACCCATGCGGTCCATTAATTTGGCAATTCTATCAGAACCAAACAATCGCATCAAATCATCTTCAAGCGACACAAAAAATTGGGATGTTCCCGGGTCACCTTGTCTTCCTGCACGTCCTCTCAACTGTCGGTCAACTCTTCGTGAATCGTGGCGTTCGGTACCAACTATGGCTAATCCTCCGGCTTCTTTTACACCCGGACCAAGTTTAATATCCGTACCCCTTCCGGCCATGTTTGTAGCAATGGTTACGGTACCTGCCTTACCTGCTTCGGCTACAATTTCAGCTTCCCGCTGGTGCATCTTCGCATTAAGCACGTTGTGTTTAATGTTTTTTAGCTTCAACATACGGCTAAGTAATTCCGAAATTTCTACAGATGTAGTACCAACCAACACCGGACGACCTTTTTGGGTTTCTTCAACGATGTTATCTATCACTGCATTGTACTTTTCTCTTTTGGTTTTGTAAACCAAATCTTCTTTGTCTTTACGTGCAATCGGACGATTGGTAGGTATTACCACCACGTCCAATTTATAAATGTCCCATAACTCAGCTGATTCAGTTTCGGCAGTACCCGTCATACCTGCCAATTTTTTATACATGCGGAAATAATTCTGCAGGGTAATGGTGGCGTAGGTTTGAGTGGAGGCTTCAACTTTTACGTTTTCTTTGGCCTCAATGGCTTGGTGCAATCCGTCCGAATAACGTCGGCCTTCCATGATACGACCGGTTTGTTCATCAACAATCTTAATCTTATTATCAATAATCACATATTCCACATCCAATTCAAAAAGGGTATAGGCCTTCATCAATTGATTCATGGTATGCACTCGTTCGCTTTTGATAGCAAAATCGCGCATTAGTTCTTCTTTGCGATTTCGTTTATCTGAATCGCTCATGCTAGATTTTTCAATTTCAGCTATCTCGCTTCCAACATCCGGAAGCACGTAAAACTTAGCATCTTCAGTGGCTCCCGAAATAAGTTCAATTCCTTTTTCGGTAAGTTCAATTGTGTTGTTTTTTTCGTCAATCACAAAAAACAATTCAGCATCCACCTTTGGCATTTCTTTACCATGGTCTTGCATGTAGTAATTTTCTGTTTTTTGCAATTGTGCTTTGATGCCGGGTTCGCTCAAAAATTTAATTAAGGCTTTGTTTTTTGGCAATCCGCGGTAAGCGCGTAAGAGAGCAAAACCAGCTTCTTCATTTTTTTTAGGATCGTTGAGCGCAAATATTTTTTTAGCAT
>DGQS01000143.1 GCA_002389785.1 Bacteroidetes bacterium UBA4408 | reverse complement strand
TAAAAACCTGCTCCGATAAAAAGGGCAGGTTTTTTTTTGCAATCAACCAGCATGGTAACAAACATACGTAAAGGTAAAGCAAGCGATTTGCCACAAGTACTCGAATTGATAAAGGAATTAGCACTTTATGAAAAAGCACCACAAGAAGTAACTGTGACTTTAACTGAGTTAATTGAAGACAGTTTTGGCGACAAACCGGTATTTTATTTTTTTGTAGCTGAACAAGGTTCTGAAATTTTAGGAACAGCGATTTATTATATTAAATATTCGACATGGAAAGGGCGCTGTGTTTATTTGGAAGACATAATTGTAAAAGAGTCGCAGAGAGGTAAAAATATTGGCACAAACTTGTTTAAAGCGGTTCTTTTAGAAAGTAAAAATTTAGGAGCAAAACGTATGGAATGGCAAGTACTTGATTGGAATACTCCTGCTTTGCATTTTTATGAAAAATTTAATGCGTTAGTTGATCCCAGCTGGGTGAATTGTAAACTAACAGAAGAACAAATATTAAATTACAAATTTTGATACGGTATTTTTGTTAGTTGAATAAACTTGTTTGGATATGTTGATTTCAGCGTATAAAGAATTCTAATATTTTGACAACATGATTTTACAAAAGCAAATTACTGAATACTTCGCTACCTTGCCTGCAACTAAAAGCAGTGAAATGGAAAGCTTACATCAGCTAATTTTAGGTTTGAAACCCAATAACAAACTGTGGTATTTAGATGGCAAAAATGAAGCAGGGAAAGTTATTTCGAATCCCAACATCGGTTACGGTACCTACCAATTAAATTATGCCGATGGTACGAGCAAAGAATTTTATCGCATTGGAATTTGTGCTACGAGTACCGGAATTTCAGTATACATTCTCGGATTTCCGGATAAGAATTTTCTTAAATTAAACTTTGAAAAAAGATTAGGTAAAGCAAGTGTAAGCGGATATTGCATTAAATTTAAAAAACTACAGGACATTCAACTCGAAGTGCTCAAAGAGGCTATTATAAAGGGATTTGAACTAGGTAGATAAAGCAAGAGATGCTACGCTTTGCACTTTAACTATGATAAGATTATATCCTGAATACAATGGCACGTTAACAGGCGGTTTAAAATTACTTAAAAACCGTGCTCAGTTGGATGTGATAAGACAGCATGTAAAATGCAGGTTAATAAATATCTTAATGTTTTAAACTCACTACACATGACATCAAAAAATTTAACATCTGCGAATATCAATGGGAAGAGCAATCCATTCGCACAAACCTATTTTCATGGAACCAAGGCCGATTTAAAAGTTGGTGATTTAATTGAAGTTGGTTATAATTCAAATTATGGGGAAAATAAAGGTTCAAAATACATTTTCTTAACAGCTACATTGGATGCTGCAATTTGGGGCGCAGAGCTGGCAAGCGGCGGAGGTGTTGAACGAATTTATTTGGTTGAACCAACAGGCCCCATCGAAGATGATCCTGATTTAACGGATAAGAAATTCCCTGGAAATCCAACAAAATCGTATCGTTCAACTGCTCCTTTTAAAATTGTTGGAGAAGTAATTTCCTGGCAAGGACACCCAGCAGATCAAGTTGCCGGAATGAAAACAGCACTTGAAAAATTAAAAGCGCAGGGAATTAATTCACTAAATTCATGAAGCAACAGAACAGTTTGCTTACTGAAACTGCATTTCGCTATTTAACAAGTGTAGATCAAAAAATTATTGACCCGTTAGCCAATCTTTAAAATAACTCGAACGTTCGGTACTAACAATAGTTTCAATTTCACAAGGTGGATTAAGTGTGAGTTTAACGCGCGATTTTGAAACAGTTACCATTTTATCAATAGCCTTAATATTTACAATAAACTGTCGATTTATTCTAAAATATTCTTTGGGATTTAAAATGTGCTCTAATTCATCTAAGTTGTGATCAACTGAGAAACGTTGATTTTTGAAGGTGTATAAAAAATTGATTTTTGATTCTGTATAAAAATAAGCTACATCGGCAATTTCAACTGTTTTAATAATTTCGCCATATCGAATTACGATGCGCTTTTGATATTCGCCTTTGTTTTTGTTCAGGGCACTTAGCAGCACTGAATAATCAATTTCGGGTGGAGTTTTTTCACTAAATCGTTTTTTGTATTTTTCAAGAGCAGTTTTAAGTTCTTCACTTTTAACCGGTTTCAATAAATAATCTACTGAGTTAACTTTAAATGCTTGCAAAGCATATTGATCGTAGGCTGTTGTGAAAATTACCGGACATTTAATTTCAACTTCATTAAAAATATCAAAACTTATTCCATCGGATAGTTGTATGTCCATTATAATTAAATCGGGATGGTGGTGATGAGTTAGCCATTCAATGGCTGATTTAACACTAACCAGTGTTTCAAGAACAGTAAGTTCAGGGCTTACGCTTGCGAGTAATTTTTTTAGCCGGGTTGATGCCGGTTCTTCGTCTTCAATTAATAGTACATTCATAATAGTTTAAATTAAAGGTATGGATACTGTGAATTCTTCTAAATTATTTTCAATGGTTACTTCTTCTTTGCTTAGCAATTTATAACGGTTTACAATATTGGGTAAACCGGTACCAGTGCCGGGTTCTTTGTTGCGCCGTTTATTTATTTTATTTTTAATATACAATCTGGCAGTTGAATTATTATCATAAATAACCACATCTAAAGGGGTTTCAGCAGATACTGCATTGTGTTTTACTGCATTCTCAAGAAGCAATTGCAACACCAGTGGAGGAACTTTAGCGTCCTTGCTATCTTCGCTAACATCAATTTTTAGGGTGAAATTTTTTCCATAGCGTTTCTTTTGCAAGAAAAAATAGGTTGATGCTAGTTCTAATTCCTTTCGAAGCGATATGGTGTCTTTATCGCGATAGGTTACGATGTTTCTAAAAAAATCGGAAAGCTTTTCTACGTACTCAATGGCCACCTCCTTATCTTCCTCAATAATGGCAATTAGTGTATTAAAGCTATTGAATAAAAAGTGTGGATTTACTTGATTCTTTAATGTTTCGAACTGAAATCCTATTTTTTCCTTTTCGAGTCGTTCTAAATTTCGCATTCGCTCAAACCTAACACGAAGTATAATAGCAGTAACTACAAACAAGCTGGCGGCAAACAAAATTCGAAACCACCATTGTTGCCACCAAGGGCGTTTAATGGTAAAACTAAAACTTGCTTCGGAAGCATTTTTAAAGTTGTTATTAATGGATGACCGTACCTTAAAAACATATTTACCGGGTGTAAGGTTGGGAAAAATTAATTTACGGTCTTTGGTATTGATCCACTGACGGGTGTATCCTTGCAACATATATTGATAACGAATACGGTCGGGATTGCTATACCATACACTAAAATAGTCGAATGAAATATTGTTTTGATTGGACTTAAATAGAGGCAAATTGATGTTTGTTTCCTCTTCGGTAAACAACAATGGTTTGTTTAAAATAGTGCGTGGTTTATTGGTGTAATGATTGGCATCGTTGTAAAATCGAATAATTCCCAACTCGGTTCCCAACCATATATTACCGAATTTATCTTTGGTGATGGAATTTAAGTCAGAATTAATATCGGATAAGCCTACTTCATTTCCATAGTAAAAAAATTTACCGGTCTTAGTATCCAAAACATCAATTCCTTGTTTGTGCATTATAATTATGCTGCCTCTTCCGTCTGAAATAATGCTGCTGATGCTTAGGTTTCGAATTCCTTCTTTTATGGAATAATTAATAAAATTTTTTCCATCAAATTTATATATACCGGCATTCAAGGTACTGAACCAAATAAACCCCTTTTCGTCTTCGGTGATTGAATAAACAACTTCGCTTTTAATACCTGAATTCACATTGTAGGTATTCAGTGTTGTACCATCCAAACATGAAATACCCTTTCCATCGGTTCCAAACCATACACGCTTACGTGAATCAACAAAAATGGAATACACATAGTCGCTTCCCAACAAATTTTGCCCAAAATAATTTTTAAAACTTACTTCCAAATTATCGGTATTCAAATTATTGGGAAGGGTAATTTGGGTAACACCATTCAGTGTTGCAAGCCAAATGTTTTTTTGATAACCTCCAATTGCAATTACACTGGCATTATTAATCGTTTCATTACCCGTAATTTTTTGAATGGCATTGGTTTCGGGATTAACTCTGTATAAGCCTTTGCCCATAGTACCTACCCAAATATAGCCTTCCCTGTCTTCAAAAAGTGAAACAATGTCTATAAGTTGCTTGGGAGGTGTAATGCTTAACTTTTTATAATGGGAAAAAACGGAATCGTTTAAATTAATTTTAACGAGTTCCTGATCCGGTGTAAACCATAAATTGTTTTTTCGATCGCAAAGTAGTGTGTGTACAAATGAAATTTTTTGATTTTTAAGTTTATCCAACACCATTAAATGACGTCCCATACTTTGATAAATGGTAGAATTAGAAATCATCCATACATTGTTTTCATTGTCGGCACAAACGTTATTTACCCGAATAAAATCGAGGTTATTGAAGCGTTTATAAATGCTCAGTGGTACAGCAGGGTTTTCGTCAAAAAATAATAAACCACTTTCGTCTGTGGCTATCCACCAGCCTGATTTTTCTTTTGTAAGAGCATTGATTTGTCCAAGGCTCCAGTTTTCAAATTGTTTTGGAATAGTAAATGTTCCCTGCGAAATCGTGTATTTGCAGATTCCCTTATCCTGCATTCCTATCCACAAATTTCCTGCATTATCGTCTACTATTTTACGAACTATCTTATCAGGTAAACCCTTTTTCTGATCCAGTCGTTCTACCGAAAAAGTCGAATTTTTTGATGCACATATTGCGATACCATCATCTGTTCCAATGTATACTTTTCCGTCATTACCTAATGCTACACAATAGGCGTACTCATTGGTTAAACCTTCTGAGATTCCAATGTGTTGCAATTTATTATCGGAATAAAAATATACTCCTTCGCCGGCTGTGCTCATCCATAAATTTCCATTATAATCTTCTACAATTCCGGTAACCGGTCGTTTCGGAAAGGGTAAACTGGTAATGATTAATTTCAATTCATGATTCTCTAAAGTTGCAATGCGACCGTTCTTAAATCCCACCCAGATTTTGCTTTTCGAATCCATAAAAACCGTTGAAACATTGTTGTCGAAGTGATTAATTTCAACTTGGTAGGCGGTCGATTCTAAGCCATCAAATTCATAAAGTCCTTCAGTAGTTCCAAACCAAAGCAAACCTTTTGAATCTTTGTAAACTGTATTGATTTTTAGATTCCCATTTTCTTTGTTGAGATATACCTTTTTAAAAAACGGAGTTTGCGCGAGCAGGTTGGCTGATCCTACTAACATCAACATTAAAATTAAAAGTATCGTGCGATGCTTGCTCATTTTCTAACTAAATCAGCATTTACATCCACAGCAACAGTTTGCGCAATTTTACCATGAACAATTCTTGGGATTTTAATATTATAATCTTCGAGTAAGACTGAAAAATTACTGGTAATACTTATGGTATTTCCCTTTTTGATTAGATGCACCTTTATAATTTTTTCTTGCTCTTGTCCGTGAATTTTTAGCAACCCTTTTGCTCTGACTATGCACCCTTTTGGATTTTCAAAATCATAGGAATCAATTACTTTTCCTTGAAAGGTTGCCAGTGGGAACTTATCACTTTCTAAATAATTCTCATTAAAATGTTCGCGTTGTAAGCTTACATTAAATCCATCGAAACTGGTAATACGAACTGCAAAAACAAAATTATTGTTCGTTATATTTATTATGCCTCTTAGTTCTCTGGATTCGGCATGAATAACTTCCAAAGAACTTTGCGATAAGAATCCGACATTACCTTTAGCAGTTGTGTACTCTTCAGCTTGCGCAAAAACCAACGCTACCTGGCTCAATATAAAGCTAATTACAACTATGCTAAATCGAATGGGCATTAATTACAATGGAATATTTCCGTGCTTTTTACGCGGGAGTTTATCAACTTTATTTTCGAGCATTTTAAATGCTTTAATTAATTTCTCGCGAGTAATTTCTGGCTTAATTACTTCATCAACATATCCTCTTTCGGCTGCACGATAAGGATTTGCAAAATGTTCAATGTATTCATTTTCTTTTTCTTTTAATTTGGCAGAAGGATCTTTAGCTGCAGCAATTTCGGCTTTAAAAATAATTTCGGCCGCACCTTTTGCACCCATTACCGCTATCTCAGCACTTGGCCAAGCATAATTCATATCGGCGCCAATGTGTTTACTGTTCATCACATCGTAAGCTCCACCGTACGCTTTTCGTGTAATAACGGTAATCCTCGGAACTGTAGCTTCGCTAAATGCATATAACAATTTTGCTCCATTGGTAATTATTCCATTCCATTCTTGATCAGTTCCAGGCAAGAATCCGGGAACATCTTCGAAAACTAAAAGCGGAATATTAAATGCATCGCAAAAACGCACAAAACGAGCAGCTTTTGTGGAACTATTAATATCGAGTACTCCGGCTAAAAATGCCGGCTGGTTAGCAATAATTCCAATGCTTTTTCCGGCCAATCGCGCAAATCCAACCACGATGTTTTCGGCAAAATTTTTATGAACTTCTAAAAAACTGCCCTCATCAATTACACCATCAATTACTTCACGAATATCGTAAGGTTGATTTGGATTAGTCGGTACCAATGTATTTAAAATAGGACGAATTTCGTTGCCGGCTTCATAAGGAACTGAAGGTGCACTGTCTTCGCAGTTTTGAGGAATGTATGATAACAAAGCTTTGATATTATTAATACATTCAATTTCGTTAGCACAGGCAAAATGCGTTACGCCCGACTTTGTACTATGAGTGGAAGCACCTCCTAATTCTTCTGAACTTACTTCTTCGTGAGTAACAGTTTTTACAACATTTGGGCCTGTCACAAACATGTAGGAAGTATTTTCAACCATCATAATAAAATCGGTAATTGCCGGCGAATATACAGCACCTCCTGCACAAGGACCCATAATGGCCGACAACTGTGGAATAACGCCCGAAGCGCGCACATTGCGGTAAAAAATATCGGCATATCCGCCCAGTGAAACTACACCTTCCTGAATACGTGCACCACCACTATCGTTTAGCCCAATTACCGGGGCCCCATTTTGCATGGCTAAATCCATGATTCGGCAAATTTTTTCGGCATGCGTTTCAGAAAGCGACCCTCCAAAAACGGTAAAATCTTGTGAAAAAACATATACCAAACGACCCGAAATAGTTCCAAAACCGGTAATCACACCATCTCCAAGATATTTTTCACGCTCAAGTCCAAACTCTGAAGATCGATGTGTAACAAACATACCTATTTCTTCAAACGAACCTTCGTCGAGTAAAAAATGCAATCGTTCGCGGGCTGTTAATTTTCCCTTTTTATGCTGAGAATCAATACGCTTTTGTCCACCGCCCAACTGTGCGGTTTCAATTTGTTGATTTAAATAATCGAGTTTGTCTTGCATGGTTTAAAGCTGCTTATATTTTCATGATAAGCAACAAAGTTAAACCCATTTTATTCATTCTGAAATATTTTCTGCTGAATTGGAAAATTAGGCGTTTATACAGGAATTTTAATAGGTGGGAAAATCCACAAAAAACAAAATGTTCTGTTGCAACATGAAACAACAGAACATTTTGAACTAAAAAAACTACTCAACAACTAATCAAAATGCAGCAAGGTTACCCCTACTGTAAATGCGGTTAAATCGGGCGCAGTAGCCTTTTTCTGAAAGAAAGGAGTTAAACCATACGTAGCAAATACATTAAAGCGACTGTATCCCAAACGAACGGTAGCTGCAATTTTAAAAGGATTAAGGTTAAAATCACTTTTCACCTTGTTTTTATACTCTTTATTATTTAACTCGTAAACCTGTTTCAGCTTTGTAGTTAAATTATAAGCACCTACAATTCCGGCTGCCAGGTGAAACGATTTTTTTGCCACTTTATTACTATTTAATTCGAGCAATAACGGAACTGTAACATAACTAGCTTTTAAGCAGTTTTTCGAAAAGTCGAGTCCGCTAACATAGGCCGAAACCGTATCATTAAGGCCTTGCAACGTTGAATTGTTGTCGAAAAAATAACGGTTAAATTCCAGCCCGGCACCTGTGGTTAATGCAACATAATTTTTATAGAGCTTGATGTTTTTTTCCCATACATTTAAATTGATGCACAGCGACTTTTTGTAATTCAATTCTAAAAAATTATATTTTTTGGGAAAGTCGGAAGAACCACCGGGAGTAAGGTATCCGTTCACTCCTACTTCAATACCTGACCAAATGCTTTTAACTTCATCGTGTTTTTTAACTGTATCTTTTCCATCTTCATCTCCAAAAATCATGATACGACGGTCGCCCAGTTTAAAGCGTGTAGTATCACCATCTCTACGGTCAATTTTTAGACTTTCATTAATTTCTATTTCATTCTCGCCTCTAGCCTGACGCACAGATCCTGCACCACTGATTTCAACATTTCGATCGGTTGGTTCGCCTTTGTAAATAACACTACCTGCACCGGAAACACTGGCTGAGATGTATTTATTGGCATTTACTTTTGCGGTTCCTGATCCAGATACAAAAGTTACCACGCTATCGGCGCTAAGTGCGTATGCTTTTAATTCACCGGCACCCGAAACTTTTGATTGCAGTATACCGGTTGTACCACTCAGATGTAAATTTCCTGCGCCACTAACTTCCGCCTTAATTTGAGTTGATTTCAATTCTAAATGGGCGTCGCCTGCTCCGGAAGATTCGATGTTGATATTATTCTGAATTAATTCTCCGGATGAATTTACTTCCGATGCACCGCTAAGGATAAGTCTCTCCAAATTTTTAACCGTAACAGCTACTCTAGCTTTTTCAGAAAATTTCCCGTTGCCTTTGCTTTGAATCGATAAAATTCCGTTTTCAATTTTGGTTTTAATCTTCGAAGTATCTTCTGCATTGCCTTCTACTTTTACTAAGGATGATTCACCTTGCTTGATGGTTACTTGCACAGCACCTGAAACACGCACAGTTGAAAACTCTTGCTGAGCTAAGTCTTGTGCTATGCCATAATTTGTGTAAAGTAAAGCACTGATGAGTAGGAATGATTTTTTAAGAAAATTGAGTAATTGGAGCTGCATAAATAAAATTTTTGTTGGTTTGAGTGTAAGACGCAGGTAGTAAATCAAAAGTTACAGGACCGGTAAAAAAAAAGCCCTGTGTCAAACAGGGCTTCCTTTTCGGTTTATTTTAAATTGGGTATATCCTCCTTCGATATTTCAAAATGATCCTCTTCTTCTTTAAATTTCATAATGGCATCAAGGGCATCCGGAACCACGTCACTGCAGATAGTAATGAATGAACCCTTTTTGGCATTTTTAATTGCAAATGCAATCGCTTCCGATTCGGTAGGAATCACTTTAACTTTTTTATTCTTATCAACCGAATGCACACCTTGCAACATAAAGTCGATTATTTCCTGATCGGTGCGACCACGCAAATTTTTATCCTGGCGAATAATAATTTCATCAAACATATTGGCAGCCAATTTTCCTAAACTTATAATGTCTGAATCTCTTCTATCGCCTACACCGGCAATAATTCCCACTTTAGGTTTGGCGGTAATTTTTTCGAGAAACTTACCAATCGCAGCAAAACCTGCAGAGTTGTGCGCATAATCAACCATTACCTGGAAGTTCTTGAATTGGAACAAATTCATTCGACCCGGAGTTTGAGTTGGTGAAGGAATAAATGTTTCCAACGCTATGCGCATGTCTTCAATTTTAAAATTACGAACAAAACCTGCCAACACTGCCGGTAATATATTTTGAATCATAAAAATTGCTTTTCCTGAAAAAGTAAGCGGAATGTTTACCACTTTATCAACCCTTATTTTCCAGGTACCTTTACAAATAGTTATGTATCCATCTTCTACTACAGCAGCCAATCCACCATCTTCACAATGTTTCTGAATTCGCGGATTAGTTGCATCCAAGCTAAACAAGCAAATTTTACACTCTAAACTTTTCGACATATTAAACACTAAATCGTCGTCGGCATTTAAAATAGCATACCCATCTGGAAGCACACTTTCAGGAACTACTGCCTTAACGCGCGCCATGTCTTCAATTGTATTAATATCTTTTAATCCCAAGTGATCTTCGGCTATGTTTGTTACAATTCCAATATCGCAATTATGAAAACCTAGTCCTGCACGCAGGATTCCACCACGCGCACATTCAAGCACGGCAAAATCAACGGTTGGATCGCGAAGTACGAATTCGGCACTTTTGGGTCCTGTACAATCGCCTCTTTCGAGCATTCGGTTTTGAATGTATATTCCATCAGTTGTAGTAAAACCCACTTTGTACCCCATTGTTTTAACCATGTGTGCTATTAGTCGGGTAGTGGTAGTTTTACCATTTGTACCGGTTACTGCAATGATTGGGATTCGTGACGATTTTCCGGGAGGATAAAGCATATCCACCACCGGTTCGGCAACGTTTCTTGCTAATCCTTCGGTTGGTGCAATGTGCATTCTAAATCCGGGACCTGCGTTTACTTCTAACACAGCTCCACCATTTTCGTTCAATGGCGTTGTTAAATCCGGTGCCATGATATCGATCCCACAGATATCCAAACCAATAATGCGCGCAATACGCTCAGCCATAAATACGTTGTAAGGATGCACCAAATCGGTGATATCGGTAGCCGTACCGCCTGTGCTCAAGTTAGCAGTTGTTTTTAAATACAGAATTTCATCTTTGGGAACCACCGATTCAAGTGTCAAATTTTTCTCATGCAATAATTGCAGCGTCATATCGTCCACCTTAATTGCAGTCAATACTTTTTCGTGACCATATCCGCGGCGAGGATCGCTGTTTACTGTATTAATAAGTTCTTGCACCGTATGTATACCATCACCCGTAACGGCAGCCGGAGTGCGTTTTGCAGCGGCAATCAGTTTATAATTAATTACGAGCAATCGATAATCAAAGCCGGTAACAAATTTTTCACAAATCACAGCCCGAGAAACTTTTTTAGCAGCAATCATGGCGACTATTGCATCGTCCCAATTTCGCACATTGGTTGTAATCCCTCTTCCATGATTACCGTTTACAGGTTTCAACACAATTGGATATCCAATGCTCTTTACAGCACTTTCCAATTCTTCTTCATCATAAATTATTCGTCCACGAGGAATAGGAATAGAGGCTGCATCGAGTAAATTTTTTGTTTCCTCTTTATCGCAAGCTATCTCCACAGCAATGTTGCTTGTAGTACTACTTACGGTTGCTTGAATTCGAGTTTGATTAACACCGTGACCAAGCATTACCAATGAATGTTTATTTAGGCGCATGTATGGAATGCCGCGACTCACAGCTTCGTCGACAATAGAACCGGTACTTGGACCTAAGCGTTCGTCTTCTCGTATTTCGCGCATGTTTTGCAAATCGTCTTCTAAGTCATACTCTTCGCCATTAACTAGTGCTTGAGCAATGCGCACTGCTGCTTTGGCTGCATAAATACCAACCTTTTCTTCCATGTATGAAAACACTACATGGTACTTTCCCTTTTCGCCGGTGGTACGTGTTCTTCCAAATCCGGTATCCATTCCGGCAAGAGTTTGAATTTCGAGTGCAATGTGTTCGATCACATGTCCCATCCAGGTTCCTTCTTTTACACGATAAAAAAATCCACCTTCAAAAGTTTCAGAGCAACGATGCGAGAACATAGTTGGAAACATTTTTTCAAGACGCTCTCCAAATCCGGGTATAACATTGGTTGGCTTTTCTTCCAGGTCTTCAAGATCGAGTTTCATCACTATCAATTTATGTCGCCAGATGCTCCAGTAATTGGGTCCACGCATTGCATTAATTTCATTAATTCTCATAGCTGAATATTTAAGGTTAAGCGATTTTTTATTCGTTCTATACAAACATAAAAAAAAGATTGAAAGTTGAAACTAAATTTGCTTAAATAACTAATGATTCGAAAGTGCTTTTTAATTCATCAGATGCAATATCATGCGTTATTCACAAAAGCCGGTACGTGAAAGCTGGAAAATTTTTTATGAATCACGACAGTTAATAGATTTTTTAGGTAAGTTGTGATTAATGAATTAATTATTTTTTTTGGATATATTTGATTTAATATTAATTTAAATACATTTAATAATACTCCTATCTATGAATTTCTTCAGCTACCTTAAGAATAGCATTTCCGTAGAGAGAGAGAGAGAGAGATTGCTAGCATTAATATATATAGCAATTTTACTATAGGTCTTTGTAATTTATATTTTCTACTTAAATTTTATTTAACGAATGCCACGCCCATTTGGGGATTATACTACCCTACCCTAAAGTATCACTTACAATTGCATCCTTTTATTGATCGAAAACGTAAATTATTTAATTGGCATAGGTTTTTTCATGTCGCGTGTGTTTGACATTCAGCAAATTTGATTTTTATCAAATTTAATAGCAGCAATAAGAATTATAATGCTGTACTCTTTCAAACATTACATCTATAATTTCTACAATATCAAAACAATATCTTATGAAAAAACTCATAATCAAACAAAGTAATAATTCATTAACTTGGGCCTCTAGCAAATTTTCTGAATCTAAAATTTTATACTTTCTAATTATTTTTAGTTCTTTATTATTTCAAAATTTTACTTCTTACTCGCAATCTTCTACTGGCAACCAGAGTTTTGCCGCATGTGCAACAACAACATCGAATTACACGCCTGA
>DGQS01000197.1 GCA_002389785.1 Bacteroidetes bacterium UBA4408 | reverse complement strand
TACGTTGAACTAATGTATACACCATTTCTATATTCCTTTACTAAAATACCAACTACATATTGGCCGAGGGCCGAAGGTGTTCCACTTAGTAAACCGCTGGTTGAATTTAAAGTTAGGGGAGTTCCTCCTAAGGGATTTGTGGCTGAAAATCCACCCAAAAAAGTTACCGGTTGAAAGGTAGCTGTGTTATTTGGAAAGGTAGGGTCTAACGCACCCGGACCGTTATCGCCATTAAACGGGGTATAAAATGCATAGGAAAGCGAATCTCCGTTTAAATCGGTAGCTGAATGATCAAAAGTAAATGGCTCTCCAACACACAAAAATAATGGTGGAAAGAGGGTAAAAGTAGGGTTGCTGTTGTCGGTAAAAGTTGTGCCGCTCACCAACACATTGTCGAATCTATAAATTTCCGTATTGGGTGAATTCAAGTCATAATGTACCCGAATAATAATTTGTACTGTAGCGCCAACTAATCCGCTCTGTGTAGCAACTGCATTTGCAAAATCATCGGCTATAAATCCATTCGTTGAAAATAGTGTTAATGGTCCACCATTTATACGGTAGTAAACAAATATCGAATCATTTACATCTAAAGTACCATTTTCAGATAAATCAACACTTAAATTTACTCCGCCTAAAAAGGCAGCGATTGGAATAACTTGCGATGTCCAGGTTTGTTGTCCATCATCATCTCCGGTAAGTTGAAACAAATTATTATTAACACTCGCAGTAGTTGGAGCAATGGCGCCTGCAGTAGTACTCCATGCGGTAGTTCCGTTGTCAACCGTTGTTCCGTTAGCTAATGCAAAATCTTCACCCCATAAAACAGGAGGCCCTGGAATATATGCATAGAAACTTTCTCCAACATTATTACCAGAAGCATTGACATTAGTTAAACTCAAATTGCGGGCAACCACCTGAAAATACAAATGATAACCACCCGGATTAGGAGGAAGGTTATTAACTGTAATAGTATATAGCCCTTCTTGGGTACAAGGCATTGGATTGGGAGGAGTTGCACAAGTATCAAGATTACTGGGAACCGGTGTTATCGTACTTAAAGGAATAGTAATATCGCGGCTAGGGCTGAAAGCAGCACCATTGTAACCAAGGACTGAAATGGTAACTGAATTAGGGAGCTGAACTGTTCCTGGACCGCAATCGCGATACAGTTTTAGGGTTACTGTATAATTAGATCCTCCGTTGTGTATATACGTTAATGAGCCGCCAACAATATGTGTAGAATGGGCGAAGAATGGAAGACTTAAAAACAGTGTAAGTAGTAAGAGGTGTAGTTTTGCTTTCATCTTTTCGTGTTCAAAAAGCTAATCAAAGTTAGTTTATTTCATCGCAAGGTCAAACTAAATTAGCATGGTTTAAAAATGCACAATGTTTAGGTATCAAATAAAGAACGAATATTTTTGTATCAACAATTTATTCAACAATACGAGTTATTTGGTTTGAAAGATTGAATAATCTATTCAAATAAGGACAAACTTACTATGAGCAAGAAAAATTGATTGATGAATGGTAAGGTACTTGGACTAGTTAGTTAGAAGTTGCAGCTGAGCCAATTTTGCTACATATTTTCCGATAATATCGAATTCTAAATTTACAGAATCTCCTACTTTTAAAAATTGAAAACTTGTATGACTATATGTATAGGGGATTATTGCAACTGAAAATTCTCCCGGCTTTGAGTTTACAACCGTCAAGCTAACTCCATTAACTGTAATACTTCCTTTTTCAACCGTTATGCAATTTGCAGTATGAATATGTTCAAATGTAATTAACCAACTACCATTCTGATTAGTAATGCTCGTACATACAGCCGTTTGATCTACATGTCCCTGCACAATGTGGCCATCCAGTCTTCCATTTAAAAGCATGCATCGCTCTAAATTAATTGAATCGCCCAAGGTTAAACCTCCTAAATTTGTTTTTAGCAATGTTTCATGAATTGCTGTAACTGTGTAGCTTTTTTCAGTCAGTGAGGTAACCGTGAGGCAAACACCGTTATGCGCAATACTTTGATCAACTTTAAGTTCTGAAACAAAAGGAGCTTCCACAGTAAAGTGGGTATTGTTATTTTCTTGGTTTATGGCGATGACTTTGCCTAAGCACTCAATAATTCCGGTAAACATGAAAGATTATTTTGAGCCGTTTTTTTGATGGCTGGTAAATACGTGCAAGAATCCTTTTATTGTGCGAGGTTCAATTCCTGTTAAACGAATTTCGTTTACTTCACATACGTAATAATATACCCCATCAGGGACTAATTGTTTTGACTTTTGATTGGTTCCATCCCATCCAATTTTTGGATCTTCGGTATGAAACACTAGTTGACCCCAACGGTTGTAAATATCAAGATTAATACTTTCTACATATTTATATGGGAAGGGTACAAAAAAATCATTTTTACCATCATCGTCTATGGTTACAATATTTGGTAGTTCGTAATTTGGGCAATTGTCAATACAAACCGAATCGCTCATCGGGCCTTCATTTCCAAATGAATCAACAGCCGCAATTGCATAGCAACCTGCAATAGAAACCCCATTGTTGTTGTGCGAAAAGCTTAACTCATTTGCATCGTTTATCAACTGAAGAAAACTCAAAGCCTCATCCAAAATAGGTGTATAATAAATTTTATAAGCTACCACATCGTCTGCACAACTATTATTCGGATTGTTCCAAGAAAGTGTATTTTGTATCAGATCGCAATTGGTTGAAATTTCAAAATTACCCGGGGCACATGGAGCAGTTTTATCTTGTGGAACTCCACACGCAATCTGCGAAAAGTTAATAAGTGGTGATACTAAACCAGGAGTTGAATAAGTTCCTATAGCTTTTATTTTATAACAATAAGTATGACCATTAATTAAACCGGTATCGGTAAAAGTGTAACCGATGATTGTTCCAATGGAATCATACTGTGTAGGCACTAATTCATTCTGTTTATAAATTACAAATAAACTGTCGTGCCAAGGAACAGTAGATTGCCAGTTTAACTGAAGTTGATTGTCATTTGGAACTAAAGTTAAAAAAACGGAGGATGCTTTGCTTGAGTTGCTGATAAAGGTAGTAGTTGGGATAGTCGAGTATACTTCAATTTTATAAGTATAAGCTTGTTCAAGCGTATTTAAACCTACAGCATCTAAAAAAGTTGTATCATTTAATCCCAGGGCAAGCTGGGTTGAATGTTGTAACTGGAAATTGCCGTTAGTGGCTCTGAAAACTTTGTAAAAATAAGGTCCGGGAAAGGCGATTGTGTCTATTTCAGTTGGTTTCGACCAAATCACCTGAATCTTTCCATTGTTACTGCTAGTTTCAACTACATCTACATGGGTAATTACAGGAGCATCTTTATTGAGTTGCACACATATTTCATTGGATGCATAACTTTTAGAACCGTCGGCAAAATAAGCGTAAATCATATAACAATAATCCAAGCCATTTATCAAACCATTGCCATTATTTGAATCGGTAAAACTAGTTGATGTTATTCCAGTAACGGTAGCAATTTCAATAAATCCAGTAAAAGCGGGAATTCCTGTAATGCAATTGGAAGGTACAAACCCGGAAGGACTATTTTTTCGGTAAATTTTATATCCAATTGCATTGCTGCATATTTCCTGTTGCCAGTTTAATTGTATAGAAGTACCAATGGGTGAAGCAATTAAATTTTGTGGTGCAGGCGCAATTACTGTTAGGTTTACAGTTTTGATATCAACTAACGGGGTTGAATTGTCATTGTCTTCAGCTTTAAACAAAACTTGATAAGGTTGAAGGCGAACATGTGAACAGTTGGTTTGCCAACTAAAAGTTGCTGTAACCATTGTGTTTCCTTGCGTACCTTGTGGGAAATTTGCGGAACTAGAACTTAATAAATATACTCCACCGGTAGAAGTTAATGTAACAACGTCATTCAAATTTGGATCGGTTGCTGTAACAGGAAAAGCTATTGTTGTACCAGCAACAACACAAGTATCTTTTAAAGCAGCAATTACTGGTGGATCGTTTTGACAACCCCCAACAACAGTTACTTGCAAGTCGCGCTCAACCGAACCTATTAAACTTCCTTGTCGCCATTCTTTGATTAAAATAGCAAAATTAAATTCGCCAATTGGATTGGGGCATTGCCAAACCATATCACCGCTGAGTGCATTAATGGTAACTCCGGGTGGCAAGGTATACCCGAAAATAGCATTCCCACCAGCATCTTTACAATCAATTAATTCGTAAGATAGACTATCTCCATCTGCATCAAAAGCCCCGGGATTGTGAACAAATTTTTTGCAGGTGCATGCATTGTCAATAGGAGGATTTAATAAAACAGGAGAAGTATTATTAAAACCCAAAAATGGATTGATGCAAAGTTGTGATTCAATATAAAATGAAACATTTGTAGAGTTTGGTATATTAATAACACTTGCGTTTCTGTTGGGATCGGTTACCGAAATGGTAAAGCAAGACGGTCCCGCATAGGTATGCACTCCTACATATATATTTTTTTTAATGTCTGCAGCCACTACTTCTCCTGAATGGGCACAAGAGCTGGATGATACCCCGTTCACTCGCGGAATTGTATCTAAGGTTCCATCCCCCCAAACAATTTCTAATTCACATCGATCCGGTATTTGATTCGCAGGTAATCGGGTATAGGTAATAACGGTTGCTTCGTATTTAAAAGAATTCGGATTGCTTGAATTATAAATACGGCGAAAAGTAATCTCGCCGGCTCGGTTATGCGTAGCAAAAAGTACCGTTTGGAATCCAAGGAATGCAACTAAAAATAAAAGAAACTTATTCACAAATTTTTGGCTTAAGCAGATTACTAAGATACGGATTATTTAAACGTATAGATGCTAATAATTAATAATTTGTTGTTCCATTGTTGT
The DNA here is from genome assembly GCA_002389785.1 of Bacteroidetes bacterium UBA4408. Taxonomy (GTDB): domain Bacteria; phylum Bacteroidota; class Bacteroidia; order UBA4408; family UBA4408; genus UBA4408. The sequence continues at coordinate 452 of DGQS01000197.1, read as the reverse complement.
AGGAATTGATCTATACTCGTATTGTTGATTGCGTAATTGTGGTTCAAAACCGGCTTCAACAATGGCTTCTTGAATACCTTTTGATGTAAATCGATGTGGTGCTCCTGCTACCGAAACAACATTTTCTTCAATCATTATCGATCCAAAATCATTGGCTCCAGCATGCAAACACAATTGGGCAACTTGTTTCCCAACCGTCAGCCAAGAAGCTTGTATATTTACAACATTTGGAAGCATCATGCGACTTAAAGCAATCATTCGAATATATTCATCACCACTTGTTGTATTGCGAATACCTTTATGCCGACGCAATAGGGTTCCATCATCCTGAAATGGCCATGGGATAAAGGCCAGAAATCCCTTGGCATCTGTTGGTTTTTCGTGTTGTACTTCGCGCAACCAAACCAAATGTTCAAACCGCTCTTCAAGCGTTTCAATATGACCAAACATCA
>DGQS01000187.1 GCA_002389785.1 Bacteroidetes bacterium UBA4408 | reverse complement strand
ATTCCTCCATTGTTTTTACTTTCACCATCATCGCTATACAAAAAAGCTGCTGATTCAAATGTGAGCGAATCTTTTAAAATTAATTTACGAACACTGTCGCACAACAGCTGCGCTTTATAGAGATCGCTTCCCGAAGTCTTAGGACTTAGTAAAATATGGCGCACATTAATTAATTCACCCCTTCGATCAATTAGTTGAATTATATGAAATCCGAATGGCGATTCTACAATTTTTGAAACTTCCTTTCCTTTCAACGAAAAAGCTTCAGCCGCAAACTCCGGTACTAATTCGTTTCTGTTTAACAATCCTAATTCACCTCCTGATCTAGCTGAACCAGGATCTTCAGAATACAAAACAGCTAAGGTTGAAAAGTCTTCGCCGTTTACAATTCTGTTTCTTAATTCCGTTAATTTTTCTTTAACCCGGGTCTTTTCTTTCTCATCAATCGGAGGTTTACGCATAATTTGCCCTATTTCAACTTCTGAATTCAAAAAAGGTAGACTATCCGGAGGTATAGAATTAAAATAAGCCCTAACTTCTGCAGGAGTAACTTTAATATCAGCCGTTATTTTTCCTTGCATGGTGCGTGCTAGTAATAGCTTACGTATGTCCGGTCTGAAATCCTCCTTAATTCGAGTAATGCTTTTACCGTAATATTCTTCAAGCTTTTGCTCTGATCCCAATTGTTTAATAAAATAGGATAGGCGCTGGTCTAATTCACCTTCAATTTGTGCTTCGGTAATTTCAATACTGTCTAAACCGGCCTGATTGATGAGTAATTTTTGGAAAAGTAATTCTTCAACTACCTGACATCTTGTTTCTTCACCAGCAGGAGAACCTTGACTAATGAATTGCTGATATTCATTATCAACATCCGATTTCAAAATCAAATTTGAGCCAACAACTGCAACAATTTTATCGACTACCTTCGAATTTTGAGCAAATACTCCGTTTACGACCAACAACAATCCCCAAAATACGTTAGTTTGCTTTTTCATTATGTTTAAATTAATAGAGCTCAAAGTTCTTATTTTTTAATTCAGTACTATAAACATCTTCCTTCATTTGATTTATCAACTGAAGTTTACGTTTATTTAAGATGATGTTGTGAATATTTTGTTTTTCAAAACTGAGGGGTGAGGTACTGTCTTTTATTTTAAATCCTTTAATATTTACAAAATAAAAACTACCGGTATCGGTTACTTCTACCCATCTGTTATTTTCCAAAAATTGTTCTTTATCATAGGCTTCAATAGGAATTTCCTTTAATAAGTCATCAAATAAAAACCAGGAACTATCATCGAGGTAAAAATTTTCGGCAAATTGATAGCAATAGTCTTCCAGTAATTTTCTGTCTTGAGGTTTATCACTTCTACACCATTCACGTACCTTGTTTAATTTTGGAGCTTTTTTATTCACTTTCACATAAAGTACTTTTATGATGTTATTTTTTAATTGAAAATTTTGAGGATTTTTTTCGTAATATTCTTGAATTTCTGCTTCAGAAACCAAGGTATCCAGCTTTTGTCGAATTAACTCTTTTTCATAAGCAAAAGTAATTAAGGAAGTACGGTAATCCTGCAATTGCTTTTCAATGGAAGTAGTTAACATTTCGGCATTCAAATTTTGTTCGGCTTTGTGTAGCAGCAAATTTTGACGAATCCAATTGTCAATGTAATTTTTAACCAATTCTATACTGTCCTTCCCTTTTATATTTTTCGCTACAATTTTTTCGATATCAGATTCATACAAATATTTGTCAAAAACCCTTGCAATTGCCTTTTCCTGTTGTTTAGGCTTAAAATAAGAACAGGCTCCTAAAAGAATAAGTAAGACACTAACAAGAGAAGTTTTCAAAGGGGATTGCGCTATTTTTGAAGTCGACAAAATTAATCAAACAAGTGAATTAGAAAAGCATTTGCATGCGTTCAAATGCCAAAAAATCAAAAATAAACATCTCCCTCTCATAAGTATGAACATTTATTTCAATTACCTTGCAGTCCATTTTAAACTATTCGGCAAATGAATACTCAGAAGAATACCTTGAAATCAGAAAAAGACAAGGGGGTTAAATGGAGCAATTTTTCAGTAAATGCGCTAGTTTACGATTCCATTTATAAACATAAAACTTTCTGTTACAAAGCATGAAATTTCAAAAAATTATTTTCCTTCTTGCGCTGCTTAGTTTACAATTGATGGTGTATTCGCAGCCTGCAACAAGCAACCAACTGCGTTCAAAAGGACTTATGATCGGTAGATTTTCAGGAAAGGTAAAGGATGAGGCAAGCAATGAGGCGATGGAGTATGTTTCGGTTCAATTGTGGCACATGAAATTCGATTCCATCAGCAAACAAATGAAACCTGCACTTGCAGGAGGAATGCTGACCGATAGAATGGGCGAATTTTACATCGAAAATTTGTCACTCAACGAGCAATATACCCTTAAAATAAGTTCGATGGGGTATATTCCTTATGAACAAAAAATAAAATTTGACATCGATTTTAAATCGGCTGGCGACAAAAGTAAAATTGCCGAAAAGGCAGATAAAGATTTAGGTAATATAAAGCTGAAACAAAATACTGAATTATTGAAGGAAGTAACCATAGAAGCTGAGAAATCGATGTATGTAATGAAAGTTGATAGAAAGGTTTTTAACGTCGATAAAAATACGGTTAGTGAAGGTGGCTCTGCACAGGATGTTATGAAAACGATACCTGCCGTTCAAGTTGATATTGATGGAAATGTAACACTCCGAAATTCAACTCCTCAGCTATTTATTGATGGAAAACCAACTACTTTAACACTTGATCAAATTCCTGCCGACGAAATTCAAAGTGTAGAAATAATTTCAAATCCTTCGGCAAAGTTTGATGCAGGCGATAGTAATTCGGGAATTTTGAATTTAGTGTTGAAAAAAAACCGCAAACCCGGATATAACGGAAGCATTCGAGCCGCATCCGGAAATTTATTAAAGTACATGTTAGGAGGTGATTTTAATGTGAAAGAAGGAAAGCTCAATTTTTTCTTGAGCGGTAATCTTGTGAAACGCAGTATTCAATCGTATACCACTACTTCAAGATCTAGTCTCGAAAATAATGAACTCCAAATATTACAAAACAGTGTAACAACACAGCAAAATCAATTTAATCATGGAAGAATTGGAGTAGATTATTTTTTAAACAACCGAAACACCTTAACCATCGCTCAAACTTTAGTGCAGGGAAAAATGAAACCTCGCGATGAAACAATAAATGACTCTTTACTCGCTTCATCGGTATTTTCTTACTATACCCGAAACAGTAACTCAATGAATCAATTTTTGAACTATGGAACTCAATTAAGTTTTAAACACTTATTTCCAAAAGCCGGAGAAGAATTTACTATTGATTTAAATTACAATTCTCCTACAAATAGCAATTATGCGAACTACGCAACACAAAGCTACTTTGCTGATGGCATATTAAATGGACCTACAGTTTTACAAAAAACGGAAGGCGGAGGCTACAATCATTATTTTGTTGGACAATTTGACTTTGCGAACCCCTTAACCGAAAATTCAAAATTTGAAACAGGAGCTAGAGTATCTTCACGTGATTTTAAAAACGAAACCAACAATTATTTCTACGTCGATTCATTGGCTGATTACTTGTTATTTAGCAACAATAGCAGTAAATATAAATTTACCGATCGGGTTTATGCTGTTTATGGAACATATTCCGATCATTTAAGTAAGTTGCTATATCAAGTTGGATTGCGTTTCGAGAGTTCGGATTACTTAGGAACCATCATCAATCAAAATTCTACTTTTCATATTCAATACCCTTTTAGTTTTTTTCCGAGTGCTTATTTAACTTATAAATTGCCGAAAAATCAGGATTTACAACTGAATTATTCTCGTAAAATAAATCGCCCAAACTTTTTTCAGTTAATGCCATTTGCCGATTTTAGTGATCCACAAAATATCAATATCGGTAATGCCGGATTAACACCTGAGTTTATCCAT
>DGQS01000254.1 GCA_002389785.1 Bacteroidetes bacterium UBA4408 | reverse complement strand
TTTCCTGGTTGCCGTATGCAGTACCGGTATTGTTGGTTGCAAAGGCTCTCAAGTAATAGGTAGTATTGGGCAACAAGCCAAAAAGGTTGCTGGTAAATAAACCGGTTCCACTGCCTCCCGAATTAATGTTATCGGCTAATGTGGGGTTGGGAGATGTGCCATAGCAAACTCCTCTTGAACTAACAGACGATCCTCCGGCACTTGATACATTTCCGCCGCAAACAGCAGTGGTGCTTGTTATGTTTGTTACCGCAATAGTCGAAATTGTTGCTAAAATTGGAGCAGTGGTAGTGAAAGTACGATTAACTCCATAAGCTGTGCCTGCTGCACTGGTTGCAAATGCTCTAACATGATAGGTTGTACCGGGTGTTAAATTCACTAAACTATTTGTAAATCCTCCTAGTCCTGAACCTCCGTTAACTACTATATCAGCTGTGGTAGGATTAGTACTAGTTGAGTAGCAGATTCCTTTTGCTGTAACAGGAGCTGAACCGGCGCTAGTTACGTTACCGCCCGATTGAGCTGTAGTATCTGTAATCAAGATTACATTGTCGGTACTTACATTTGCTAATACTGAGCCAGAAGTTGTAAATGATATTTCCTGACCATAGGAAGTACCGGCAGAATTCGTTGCAAATGCGCGCAAGTAATATTTAGTTGTTGCATTTAATCCGGTGAGCGAAACTGAAAATGCACCTGTTCCATTACCTGCTGGTAAGGTAGTTCCGCTTATTGTAGGATTCGGTGAAGTTGAGTAACATAACCCGCGTGATGTTACCGCTGCAGAACCGGCATTACTAATATAACCGCCTGCATTAGCTGATGAAAATGTAATAGAATTTACCGAAGTGGTAATAAGAGAAGGTGATGAATTCTGTGAATTCCGAACAAAGGTAATCACTCTACAGCTAGTTTCTGTCCCACATAAGGTATCCTTATGAATATGCACTCTAAAACCGTTACCTGATGGAACAGAAAGTGCTAATGGAGATTTTCCCTTGCTAACAACTACATTGGATGTAGTAGTAACAGTAATTATGTCGGTTGTAATACTTGAGCTAATGGTATAATTGCCGGCATAAAAACTAACGTATGAATATGTTCCTGTGTAAACACAAGAAGATACAGTATTTACTTGACCAACGTTCATAGAACCGTTTACGGTGTTGGATGGACTTTGGGTAGTACCCAAACAGCCACTTGGAGCTGTAGTAAAAGTTACCTGAGAACCATAACCGGTGCCCGCTAAATTTGTAGCATAAGCACGCAGATAATAAGTAGTATTAGGACTTAAGTTGGTAAGATTGCAAGTAAAATAGCCTCCTCCGGTACTAGTACCAACTTTTTTTGTATTCGCAATTGTTGGATTAGGGTTAATTGAATATGCAACTCCAAAAGTGCTAGGTGTGGATGAACCGTTATTTGTAATAAGTCCGCCGCTAGTTGCTGTAGTAGAGGTAATTTGTGTTACGCTTGGATAAGTATTAATAAAAGGAACAACTTGCCCTAAACTCACTGAAATAGCTCTGCATAAATTGTCATACGGACATAAAGCACTTGCATGTATGTAAATATGTACAGTGCTTACGGTATTGGTTTGAAATATATAGGGCTGATTGCCTGATCCAACTAAAAATCCATTATTATCAGTAACAGTTACATAATCGGTACTGATGCTTGAATTTACTTGGTAATAAACCCCTGCACTTGTGCCCATTTTAAAATATTGACCTGAATTTATGCAGGAACTAGTACCATTTGTAATTATAGTATTACTAAATACAGGTGCATTAAAAACCTGACTGCTATATAATGTACCATTGGTACAGGCTGAAGTAAAATTAATACCTGTAAAACCGGTTAGGATAACTAAAAGTAACTTTTTCAAATTCATTTTTTTTATGCAAAATTAAATGGGAGATCAATTTTAAACTAACCGTTAAATAAGTTTTTGTGCAGTTAATTTGGATGGAATTCAAATAACTACTACTCGCGCGAATCTTCAGATTCGTGTGTTTTAATCAATAAAATTTCGAAGCTATTTACTACATCTGAAATATTTTTCACCCACAACTCAGCGCAGTTTGTAACTAGGCTGAATTATTTTTAGACTAATAGATATCCTACTCGTGCGAATCTTCAGATTCGTGTGTTTTAATCAGTAAAATTTCGAAACCATTTACTACATCTGAAATATTTTTCACCCTCAACTCAGTGTAGTTTGTAACTACGCTGAATTATTTTTAAACTTACTCGCGCGAATCTTCAGATTCGTGTGTTTTAATCAGTAAAATTTCGAACACATCTACTACACCCAACTTGACGCGAATGGCAAGATGCGAGCGAGGGCGGGTTAAACTTATTTAGATTAAGCCATGAAACCTTTTGCATTTACACTCTTTTTTATTTTAATGACTTCAATTACTTATTCACAAAATCCATTAGTAAAGCAATGGGATAAGCGATTTGGCGGTATTGGAAGTGAAAGAACATCATATAGCCCTGTCATTTTGAGTGGAACTACATTGATTTTATCTGGTACATCCGAATCTTATTCTGACGGTGATAAGAGTCAATTAAACTGGGGTTCGCAAAGCAATATTAAACCAGATTATTGGGTCGTAAAATTAGATTCAATGGGGAACAAAATTTGGGACCAGCGATATGGTGGAATAGGAGATGAATCACTTGATTTTTGTGTTGGTGGCAATGATGGTTCAGTAACATTGATTGGTATTAGTAATTCGCCTGTGAGTGGTGATGTGAGTAACATTAATTGGACTAGTAATAATGATGGTGGGGTGTGGATGATTAAAGTAGATGCTATGGGAAATAAGATATGGGACAAGGGTTATAAGACAAGCGGTAACGATTATATTTCAGATTTTATAATAACTAGGGACAAAGGATATTTAATAGGCTTTTCATCTAAGTCCGGAATAGGTGGACTTAAGTCTGACACATGCAGAGGTTTTTTTGATGTGTGGATTGTAAAATTAGATTCTTTAGGAAATAAAGTTTGGGACAAAACTTTTGGCGGCAGTGAAGATGATGGTGCATCATCTATTATTGAGCTTCCTGACGGCGGTTTTCTAATTGGAGGAGGTTCTTCATCACTTGTTAGCGGCGATAAAACGGATGAAGTTTCAGGAACCTTACTTAGTGGGGATATGTGGTTAATTAAGACAGATTCTGTCGGGAACAAAATTTGGGATAAGGAGTTTGGAGGAGAATATGGCGATTATATCACTTCAATTGAGATTACTTCTGAAGGGAACTACCTTTTGTATGGTAATTCTAGTTCCCCTGTGAGCGGAAATAAAACCGCAATACCTAAAGATACTTCAATTGGTGTCGATTATTGGTTGGTAAAAGTTAATCCCTTGGGTAACATAATTTGGGATAAAGCTTATGGAGGGCAGTATATTGAATATTCAGATTATGGAAATATCGTTTTAGATTCCGATGGAGGAATACTCTTGTCAGGCAACTCTCTTTCGAATGCGGGTGGTGATAAATCCGAAAATAATTTTCCAAATATTGGTAGCAATTACCAAAGCTGGATAATTAAATGTGATTCAGCTGGAAATAAAATGTGGGATAAAACTGTAAATATTGAAAAATTGCTTGGTGGTTATGCAAATAGATACGCTAACATGCAGTTAATAAAGCCAGGCTGCTTTGTATTGTTTTCTGCAACTAACGGTGGAATGCTGGGCGAAAAATCACAACTCTGTTGGGATACTATTGGTCCTTCCTTTGAAGATGATTTCTGGGTTGTAAAATATTGTGATACATTATTATTGAGCAATACACATGAGATAAAAATAAAGAAACATAATGTTTTTGCCTTTCCTAACCCTAGTACCAGTAGCATAAAAATAGGATTTACCACAGAAGCAGCCAGTTTAATAAATATGGAATTATTTGATAATTTGGGAAGAAGTATTAAAAAGTTGCTTGATAACATTAGTGTTGAAAATGGAACTTACTATTATGAACTAAACTTTGAAACCGAAAAAATAGCTCCAGGAATAATCTTTTGTAAAATTAGTACTAATACGGAAAGTTATATGTTAAAACTTATTTACATTAAGCCTTGAAACCTACTCTCGCGAATATTCAGATTCGTGTGTTTTAATCAGTAAAATTTCGAAACCATTTACTACATCTGAAATATTTTTCACCCACAACTCAGCGTAGTTTGTAACTAGGCTGAATTATTTTTAGACTAATAGATATTTTGATGTATGAGAAAGTAGCAGTAAAAGCTTAGTTGTATTCTAAGCTAAGAATTTGAAATTACCGGAAGCAAATCTATAGGAATAAGCTACTAATCCTTACTTCGTTTTTTCAATATCCTTCACCCGGTTTTGCAAATCAGGCAGGTTTCTAAAAACTACATAAGAGCGTTTGTATTCACCTATATTAAAGGCAGGAGAGCCTTGTACAATTTCGTTTTCTTTGCTAATGCTTTGTCCAATTCCCGATTGAGCAGCTATTTTTACTCCGTTTGCTATGCTGATATGTCCAACTATTCCTACTTGCCCGCCAATCATGCAATCGCGTCCAATTTTGGTTGAACCGGCTATTCCTGTTTGTGCAGCAATTACCGTATTTTCTCCTATTTCTACGTTGTGCGCAATTTGGATGAGGTTATCTAATTTAACCCCTTTGCGAACAATGGTTGATCCTAATGTAGCCCGGTCAATTGTTGTGTTAGAACCAATTTCAACGCGGTCTTCAATCACCACATTTCCTATTTGAGGAACTTTGTTGTAATTGTTTTCGCTGTTGGGTGCAAATCCAAAACCATCACCGCCAATAATTACTCCCGAATGCAAAGTACAATGCGCTCCAACGCTGCAATCGCTGTAAATTTTCACTCCCGAAAATAGGGTAGTGTCATCGCCAATAATCACATTGTCGCCAATAAAACTATGCGGGTAAATTTTTACATTTTTTCCAATCTTCGCACCATTTCCAATATAGGCAAAGGCTCCCACATATACATTTTCGCCAATACTTGCTTTGTCTGAAATAAAACTGGGTTGTTCTATCCCTGCTTTTTTTAATTTTATTTGATTGTAAAACTCCAACAAAGTGGCAAAACTTTTATAGGCATCTGCTACTCGAACAAGTGTAGCTTTCACAGGTTGTTCGGCAATAAAATCAGTACTTACAATAACTACCGTTGCCTCAGTACTATAAATGTATTGAGCATACTTTGGGTTTGCCAAAAAGGATAAGGTTCCTGCTCGTCCTTCTTCTATTTTTGAAAGCGAACTAACTTTAGCTTCAGGGTTTCCTTCAACTACACCATTTAGTTGCGCTGCTATTTGTGCTGCTGTAAATTCCATGTTTCAAAAGTATAATTTTTTCTAGGTTTAGAAAATTTATCAAAATCGTTGAGAAAAGTATATCCGGATGTAAAAATGTGATCTTTTAATCTTCTTACAAAGTAGTAAAAAATTTTCGCCACAAAAACATTGAAATGTACGAAATCAAAAAGTTGGATGAAAATGATTATTCGTAATTAAAATTGGCTATTGCACCTAAATTTAATTTATTTCTATGATTATCCTCATTTGTACCACACTTGCAATTTACTTTTATAGGTATAACTTAATCGTGTATTCGACTTTTATAAAACATTAAGTTTAACCACTATGAACACAAAGTTTGCACTAAGGGCACAATTACTGTTTTTTTATTAATCCGCATAGTGTCCTTTGTGTTTTTCTTTGTGGCCCTTGTGGTTTAAATCCTTTGATTCTAAATCTTTAGCAGCATATTTAAATCATAATTTTTTGCTTTGATTTTATTTTAAGTACAAAAGCGGATAAGCATATTTATTTACGTAAAAACATGAGTTAACTATAACTCAAAATAAATCCGAGACAATCCTAATAGGCCGCATTCCAATTGAAAATAGTTAATCTAAATTCTTAGGGTAACAAATAAAAAATTTCTCCACCGCTTGCGACAATACCGAAATATTTAACTGATCGGCTGCATCTGCAATATCTACAGTTGTCCCATCTTTATACACAATACTAATTCGCTCACTGCTCGGATTGTAAGCCGAATTTTTTATGCTGTCAGTAAAAACGAAATAGTGAATTTCATCATCACTGAAATCATTTTTCTTGCGTGCTTTATTTTTTAATTCTGAAATTTTCTCACTCGAAAAATTTTCATTTTGCAACTCAACTTTAAATAAATTTCGATTCATCAAACACCTGCACAAAAACGATAAAATGCGATCATTATTGCCCATCCACACTTTAATTGAAGTATAAATATCGTTATCATCCAATTCAGCGAAAGCATCCAAAACCTTATCATTCTTAATAAAATCCTGTAAGGTATAATTGTTTTGCAACAACAATTGCAAGGCAGGAGTAGCAAACAACTGATGTCCTTTTGCGGTGAGTTCCTTCGCACGCGACAATATGTTCACCAATAAATGTTCGGCTGATAAAACCGTTTTATGTAAATACACTTGCCAATACATTAACCGGCGCGCAATAATAAATTTTTCAATACTGTAAATTCCTTTTGCCTCAATGGCCAGGGAGTCGTTCACAACGGTTAGCATGGCTAGTATGCGGTCTGAACTTATAATTCCTTCCGACACACCGGTAAAAAAACTATCGCGTTTTAAATAATCCAAGCGGTCCATATCGAGCTGACTCGAAACCAATTGATGCAAAAACTTTTTGGGATACTCATTTTTGAAGATGGTAATAGCCAAATTCAAGGCACCATTAAATTCATGGTTGAGCTTATCCATAAACAATTCTGAAATTTTTTCATGACTCACTCCATGCACCAAACTCGATTCGAGTGCATGTGAAAATGGACCATGACCTATGTCGTGCAGTAATACAGCTGCGGTCACGCCTTCTGCTTCAGCGGCTGTAATTTCAACTCCTTTCGAACGTAAAACCTCGATGGCCTGTGTCATTAAATACATGGCACCCATTGCATGATGAAAACGTGTGTGCAGTGCACCGGGATATACCAAAGCGGTTAATCCCAATTGTTTAATGCGGCGCAATCGTTGAAAATAAGGGTGCTCGATTAAATCAAAAATTAATTCTCCGGGCAGCGTAATAAATCCATAAATTGGATCGTTAAAGATTTTGCGTTTGTTAACACTATTGATTTTCACCTGCAGCTTATTAATGACTATTTTCGAAACATAATATTAAACAAATTTTTCAAACTTAAAATGTACAGCATTGTCAACAAAGGAAGTCACTAGTAAAAAGCAAATCAAATAAATTGTACACTTTCAAATAAAAAAAAATTATAAAATCCAACTACCAATAACACAACAACCAACAACCAATAACCAATAACCAATA